>DAOWGJ010000325.1 GCA_030637505.1 Holophagae bacterium | reverse complement strand
TGACGCGGACGCCTTGATCGAGCAGGGCATACAGCCCCTCGATCCTACTGTCGTCAGGTCCCGCGAGATAGTCGGAAATCTGTCTCAGATTTGGCGCCTCGACGACCTTCCTGCCCCACGATCTGAGAATCGAAAGGCCTCGCTCCAGCCTTGAGGGACTCGCTGGGCCGGAAAGGGCCACAACGCCGATCGGCTCGTTCGGACTCAGAGGCGTGAAGATCTCGGGCATTTGATTACAATACCTGAACCCAGCGGATCCATGGGCTAAATGGGCCCATGGCTCCGCTGGGTCGCTGTCAGCTGTCAGCTATCAGCTATCAGCTCAGCCGGAAATCTGCTTGCGTGAACTGATAGCTGACAGCTAAGGCGCTTGCAAGAATCCAAAATAACCATATTCAACGCGACGATCGTCGGAGGCGGCCGGGGATAAACCCCGGCCCTACAATGCCTACCGTAGGGCCAGGGTTTACCCCTGGCCGAGCTTTACGAGTTTCTGCAATCGGCTAACCTGACAGCTGATAGCTACTTTTCCAAAGGCTCCTCAGCCATTCGAAGGAGCCCTTGGAAAAGTGCGATCAAAGGAGGCTATAAGCCGGATTCTGTACCCCGAAGGGCGGCATCCATTCATCTGGACCAACCGTCGCCGGCGGCCTCAAGCGGCCAACCCAGGAACCTCCCCCGCAAAAAACGGAGGTCGAGGACAGGCGACCCTCGATTCCCCTATTTGGCCTTGCTCCGCATGGGGTTTACCGTGCCTCTGCCGTCACCGGCAAAGCGGTGCGCTCTTACCGCACCCTTTCACCCTTACCTCCGGTCCGATCCGGAGGCGGTCTACTCTCTGCGGCACTTTCCCTCGCGTTGCCGCGGCCGGGCGTTACCCGGCATGCTGCCTGTCAGGAGTCCGGACTTTCCTCCCCCCGCTGACGCGGACGGCGGATGCCCGCCTCCTTCGATCGCAGGGGGAAGCATAACAAAAAAGCTATTATTCCTTCAACCCCAGCTTCTTGAGTTTCTTGAATAACCCGGCCCGACTGACGCCCAACCGTCTCGCAGCCTCACTCTGATTGCCGGAGCATGCGTCGAGGACACTGGAGACAAACCACTGCTCAAAGAGGTCTCGGCCTTCGGCCAGCGGCATGGACAGTAGCGCGTCCAAATCCAACGAACCCCGTTCGACGTGCTCCGATGGCGGGCGACTTCCCCCCCACTGACGGACTTTGTCACCTCGACCGCTGGACCCGACGACGGCCTCAATCGAGGCTATCAGGGCCCGGATGTCCCCGACCGCCGGAGCCGAGTCGCCATACCGAATCACCAGGTAGTGGTCTTCGTCAACCGGCGCCACCAACAGGTCCTCGTCGACGTCGTGGAATCTCCTGATCAACGTCGAGTGCCGACCGGCTTGACGGGCATTTCGGACCAGGTCCATAAGAGCCTCGCTGTTGGTCATCAACGGGCCAAGGTCACCGGCGCTCGAGACTATGGAAACGTGTCCTTCGTCATCACAGTACAACAACAGGGACGCCTTTAATCCCAGGGCCCGGCCTGCCCAACCGAGAGGCTCGGCAACCGCACTGTGCCGCGCGGCGTGCCCGGTCACATCGAGCAACTCCAACAACTCCTCAATCGAAATCTGAATTTGACGTTCGACCGTATTGCTGGTGTCACCCGATACCGCTGATCCGTGGTCGCCGCTGCCGGGGGTAAATTCATCGGAGCCCGGTTCCACAACGATCAGTCGGGCAGACGAAAGGCCGAGAAGGTCCCCCGCCCTGAACTGGGCCTCCTCGGCCCTGTTCCCGTTAATAAAGGTGCCGTTCTTGCTCTTGAGGTCGGTGATATGAAAGGCCCCGCCGCTGACCCTGAGAATGGCGTGGTGGCGCGAAACGTCTTGCTGGTCGATGACGATGTCGTTGTCGTCCCTGGCGCCCAAGCGATAGCTTCGGCCGTCCTCAAGGTCGAACCTGCGCTCGCCACCCTCTGGATCAAAATGGATCAGAACGAAACCAGTCATCGCACCTCCAACCTACCTTCAACCTGAATAGCACCAAATGCTCCGAGATTGCCACCTGAAGATTCTACGACAGATCGGGAGGAGAATGTAGAGCGTCTGCTTTGCAGCGGTGTCTGCGCCTGTGTTGGCTCTGAATGACAACTGTTTTTGAGGCCACCGAGGTGAGCCAATCCAGCCATACACCGCTATTGGTGCTTCGCACCGTTGGGAATAAATCGTTATTGGATAATAACCGAGGACCAAACAGGCTTGGAGTCACCTTGGCTGCTTGTGCGCCACGGGCTCCTCGGGTACCCGTATCTGCAGGCACACGAAAAAGCCGACGACAGCGATTGCGCCCGCCAGCAGGAAGACCCAGCGGAAGCCGTAAGTCGCCCAGATCCACCCAGAGAGAATCGGCAGGGTCATCGCCACTGAGTGGTCGATCGTGATACCCATCGAGATCGTCGGCGTGATTTCGGACGGGTCGTCGACGATCTTTTTCAGATAGGTCGTCCGTGCAATCCGCAGGGCAAATAGGACGCTGTCGAAGATGTAGGCGCCGTACAGTGCGTACAAATCCCACGGTGAGTCCAAGAGGTCCGACGCGAAGGCATAGGTTAAACAGACGCCGAGCAGCAGCAACTCGTCGACGGACAGCACCACCCGTTCGCCCAGCCAATCAATCACCTCGCCCAACAGCGGTCGCACAACGACACCGATCGTGGCGGCCAGAAAATAGAGGAAGGCAATTGTGGAGACGGGAACCCCGTGGATCTCCACCAAAACCCACGCTCCAAAGACCAAAAATATCTGCTTTCGAACGCCGAAAAGCGCGCTTATCGCGTAAAAAACGCCAAATTTCTTCTTGAATACAAGGCGGCGGGACCGTGGTTCGGCACGTCCCACCGTCAATCGCAGGTAGAATACACCCGCCACCAGCGCCGAGCAGGCCGCCAGGGCGTAAAACAGATCAAAACGGTCGCCGACAGCATGCGCCAACCCAAAGACCGCGCCGACCCCGAAGATCGTCCCCAGGTTTCGAGCCCCTCCGAATTGCCCCAGACGTTTGCCCTCATGCCCCCCTCGGGCCAGTTGCAAACCGATCGGTCCTTCGACGGCAAAGATGATGTGGTCACCCAACGACCAGATCAGAATGAACACGACCAGCGGGACGGTGGTGGGTGCGAGAAAGCCCAACCCGAGCGCTCCCACAGCTGTCATGGCCATCGCCGCCGCCGCCATCCGCGCCTCCCTCATCACGGTCAGGAGCCCTCCGACGACCAACATGATGAAGAAACCGGGCAACTCTCGCGGAAACTCCAGCCAACCCCGAGCCTCAGCGCCGAGATGATGAACCTCGGCCAGATAGTTATTCAGCGTCGCCAGGAAGATCCCCGAAGCAGCACCGAAGAACATCGTTGCGCCAAGGGCACGCTTGAGGTCAGGAGAAGCGGAACGAAATCGGTCAAAGGCCATGACCCCGGAGTGTAGCTGATAGCTGACAGCTCTACTACAATACCCCCTGCCGCTCCCTGCGGCACGGAGGACGACATGAAGACCGCCACAATTTCCCAAGCAGATCTCGAGACCTGGGCCGGCTTCCTGCTGGATCATTCACTGGGCGGAATCACACCGGCAGATCGCGTGATGATCAAGGGCGAACGAATCTGCTGGCCTCTCATGGAGGTTCTTGAGCGAAGAGTGATCGAAAGCGGCGCAACCCCTGACATACTGTTGGTCCCGCCGAACAACGACCGCGGCCGGGTTTGGTCAGCAACAATGGGCCGAACCGGTACTCCCGAACAAATTGCAGCCGTCCCCGAATGGCACAGGGCGCGGTACGAGAGCATGACAAAGTATGTCGAGGTTCTTGGGGCCGAGGACCCAACGCGGTACATGGGTCTGACACCCGACCAACTCGGAGAACTTGCCGGAGCGGACCGACGCTACGGCGACATCAGACTTTCAAAGTCCTGGGTGATCACACTGTTCCCAACCGAGGGCATGGCCAAAACCGAAGGAATGAACCTCGACGACTACGCGGATTTCATCGTTCGCGCCTCGACCACCGACCCCATGCCGCTGAAGGACGCCGAGGTGAAGTTGGCCCCATTATTCGACGCCGGGCACTCGGTCACCATCGTGACCCAACATCCGGGAGATGGACGGGAACTGATCCTCAAACTGGACATCACGCCCTCCCGCGGCGTGATGTCGTTCGGCCTCCGGAATTTCCCTGACGGGGAGGTCTTTACGTCGCCCGACGCTTCCAAGACCACCGGCGAAATCTTCGTCGACCTCCCGGTCAACTACGGCGGCAACGACATCGAGGGCATCTACCTTCGCTTCGAGGACGGCCGTATCGTCGACTACAAGGCCGACACGGGGCATGAACACCTGGCGGCCATCATCGAGACCGACGACGGCTCCCACCGGCTGGGAGAAGTGGCACTGGGCATGAATCCCGGACTGGACAAGGTCCTCAAACATCCACTCTTCGTAGAAAAAGTCGGCGGGACCCTGCACATCGCGATCGGGGCGAGCTACGAGGACTGTTACGTTTCCGATGCCTCGTCAGATGATGGGCGGCAACGCTTAATCGAGTTGGAAAAGGCCGGCATTCTCAATCGCTCGGCCCAGCACGTGGACATCGTGACCGACTTCAGGCCGGGAGGCTGTGGCCAGTCGGTCCACATCGACGACCACCGGATGGTGATCTACAACGGATACTGGACGCCCGAGTGATTGAAACCGTACACGTTAATTGACGACGGGAGAGCGAGAAAGAAATGAACGACGACAACCACATCGCCGGGGAACTCCGGCCGATCGAAGAAATCACACCGCCGACGATATACCGGGAACTCAATCGGGGAGTCCTGGGGCAGAGCACCGCGTTGCGGTACGTTTCGGTGGCAATCTTCAAACATACGACGGGTAAGGTTCCGGGCAATATTCTGTTGATCGGAAACTCGGGCACGGGCAAGACGACAATCATGAACAATATCCAGCGCCTCTACCATGAGGTGCCGGAATACGACTCGTTCCGAGCGATGACGATCATCAACGCAAACCTCCTGGTCGATTCCGAGCGGATGGAGTTCCAGCCCAGCCGCCTGATGGCCGCCGTCGAGCAGCGTGCTCGGGCACTGACTGGAGAAAAACCCACCCCCGAAGCCCTGATAGCCGCCATGGAGCGGGCGACGATCTGCATCGACGAAATCGACAAGATGTCCTCGGTTGTCGCCGGCAAACCCAACGCCATCGGCGTTGTGCTGCAGCAGGGCCTGTTGACCCTCATGGAGGGTGAGTTGGTCGCTCACACGACTCACGTCTGGATTGACGGCGAAGAAGTTCAGATGGTCCTCTCAATCGATACCCGCCACATGATGTTCATCTGCGGCGGCGCCTTCGAAACCTTGTACGACCAGGTCTACCTTCGGGTGGCCAATCCCGCCAGCGGCGAGAGAATGAAGAGCCAGGCAATTCATACGGCCGACGGCCAGGTCCGAATCGAAACCAGGTTCTCTTTGACTGATTTCCTCAAGCCTGAGGATTTGTTCGAGTACGGCATGGTGCCCCAGTTCATGGCTCGGTTCGACAACGTCGTGCTCCTGAGGGACCTGGACACCCAGATCCTCAAAGAAATTCTCCTCAAATCGGTCGACTCGCCTTTCCATCGATCCAAGAATTTTTTCGAGGTCCTGGGCATCAACCTGGAGATCGACGACCTCGCTGCGGCCCTGATTGCTGAGTCCGCCGAAAAGAACATCCGCACAGGTGCCCGCGCCCTGCGAACGATTTTCGGCAAGATCATCAACCGGTTGGAGTTCGACCCGTGGTCTCACAAGGGCATAGAGGAACTGGCCGACGGAGGCCACCGGCTGGTCATCACCCCAGACATGGTACGTCGCATCACGGGGTAACTTTACTTCCCGCTTGGACTTGTGTAGAATCCCGCGCAACGGTCACGCGTCGTTGCGAGACCCACGGACGGTGGGCGGATCCCACCACAAGCCCGGCGCCGTTGATCGAGGCAGTCGGGAGCGAGCCGGCAGAAATCAAAGCCGGAAAGTGAGAGTTGAGATGTCAAAGAAGTTGTTCGTTGGAAATTTGAGTTGGGGCGTCGACCGTGACAGCCTGTACCAGGCTTTCGAGTCATTTGGCGAAATCGAAGATGCCCGCGTCATCACCGATCGGGACACCGGCAGGTCCCGGGGGTTTGGCTTCGTGACCTTCACCGATGATGAGTCCGGCACCAAGGCGATGGAAGAGATGAATGGAAAAGATATCGACGGTCGGCCTTTGCGGGTCAACGAGGCCATGGAGCGCCAGGAGCGCGCCCCTCGCCGCGACAGCTGGTAAGACCAGACCATAACCACCATCACGCCCCCTCCCCGGAGGGGGCGTTGATTTATGAGAAGCTATCAGCTATCAGCAAGAGATAAACCTAATCGAGGAAAACCGTTGCACGCTGACACACCTTTAGGCCCCAAACCCCGCAACACCCGTGCAGCCGGGTTGATTCTCGCTGGGGGTGCGGGACGCCGATTCGGAGGGCCCAAGGCCTTCGCCCATCTTCCCGACAAACGTACCTTCCTGGAGGCGTGTGCCGGGGTCATGCTCCGAGGCGGGCTGGAGCCCCTTGTCGCCACTTTACCACCAGATGTCACCGGCGACGTTCCCGTTACGGTCCAGCCCCTCCGGCTCCCCCAATCCGGCCTGGATATGTTCGCTTCGATCACGCTGGGACTGCAACACCTGGTCAAAAACCTGAGCTGGCACAGACTCATTCTTCTCCCGGTCGACCATCCACTGATTCAAACTGAAACGATTACGACCCTGGCGGCCCAGGACTGCCCGGCAGCCATACCAACCCTCGAGGGACGGCACGGACACCCCATCATGATCAGCCGTACCATCGCTGAGGGAATCGCCGAGGGACGCCTTCCAGGACCAACGCTCAGGGAGATTCTCCGGGCAGCGCCCGCGCGCGATGTTTCGGTGGACGACCGCGGCATTCGGGCCAACTGCAACACCCCGGAATCACTCCTGGAGGCGTGGAGTGTCGTCAATGGTTAGCCCACATATCTCACCAGCTTCCTACTGCGGGCAGCGATGCACCACGCCCAACGTTGTTTTCTCATCTCGGGGTGCTCACCGTACTGTCAAGTACGCCTCCGCGCCCCTCAAATCGAAAACCCCACTGGGCACGTACCCAATCTGGGTTGGGATTTTCCCAGATTGGGTCCCTACCTCGCGCCCTCGCGACGAAACCCGGTGAGATATGTGGGCTATCGGCCAAATCGGCACATACAAACCGAGAGCGTCGTCGGCATTTCAGTCCTTCACCTCAGATCGGACCCTGCATCTCGTGGGTTTCGAGGCAAATATCCCGCTTGTTTCGAATTGTTTACGAGCCCACATCTTTCTCTCTCGCTTGTTTGATGTTGGGTCACTGTGTCGGCCCCCTGTCCGCAGCGAGATCTGGCAAGAGTCTTGCTCAGAACCCGAGGGTTGATGCGCAAAGACCCGAACGTCTTCCATTGGGCACTGATCGCCTCCCTTCTCCTCCACGTGGTCGTGATTTTCATGATCGTGCCGGGGGTCAGGAACGTGTGGCCCGAGCCGGTCGAACCTGTGGTGCAGATTCAACAGCCCGAATCGGAGTCCCCGCCGTTGAAGTTCGAATTCGTCGACCTGGCCGAAGACCAGGAGGAAGAACCCGACGATCCCGAGAAGGCACTGCTTTCGGACATGGATCGCCGTGCCCATGGCGGCGAGGGTGAGGCGTCGACGAATCCCTCCTCACAGGGCAACACCCCTCAGTTGGTGCAGGCCGACGGCGGCCGGACCTTCAACGCGGGTGCACCGCCCCAGCAGACCGGTCCTCCGGCCGAGGTGCCGCAGCCTCAAGAGGAGCAACCGGATCAACAGCGAGTGGAACCTCAACCAGAGGTCGTACCGGAGCCCGAGGGGGCCGGGGAGGTCGAGAAACCCGTCCCCACACCCCAAACCCGGGTTCCGAGGATCCAACTGCCCCCTCCGGGCGTGTGGACCCTGCCACCCGATATCGGCGGCATCAGAGAGAACCCGGACCGCCGGGGCGGCGGAGTCGATACCGGAGGCTTGAGTTTCGACACGCAGTGGTACGACTGGGGGCCCTACGCCAAGATGATGCTGGCCAAGATTCGCCGGAATTGGGACATCCCTGCAATCGCACGATTGGGGGTATCGGGCGCCGTCCGCATCCGGTTCTTCATCGAACGTGACGGCACTGTCACCGGTCTCCAAATCACCGACGAAAGCGGCAAACCGCCGATGGATTTCGCAGCCCGCGACGCCATCCTCGACTCCTCGGCCTTCAGGCCCCTGCCTGCCGATCTGATCGGCGTCGTCCGAGAGGGCGTCACCATAACCTTTTTCTATAATAGGAGACCGCCCGAGCGAAGCGGTCGATAACGGGAGCACTCATGACTCATATTCTCAGAATTCTCTCTTCCGGCGGACTCGTGATGATTCCCTTGGGCCTGCTGTCACTGGTGGCAGTGGCAATAGTCATCGAACGTTTCTGGACGCTTCGGGCCTCCAGATACATGCAGCCGACGACAGTCGCCACCCTCAACGAGCTCTTGGCGGGAGGACGATTCAAGCAGGCCGTAGACTATTGCCGGCGAAATCCAGGGCCCTATGCCGATCTGGTCGCCACCCTGGTCGAAAACCGCCACGCCCCTTATGACGAACTCAAACAGATCATGGAAGACACCGCCCGCCACCGACTCCACAATCTCCAGCGGGGCCTGGCGGCCTTGGGCACCATCGTCGCGGGCGCGCCGCTCTTGGGGCTTCTCGGGACGGTGGTCGGCATGATCAAGATCTTCGCCGTCGTGGCCACGGCCGGATCCCAGGTCACAGAGGCTCTGTCTATGGGCATTTCTGAGGCCCTGGTAACCACCGCCAGCGGCCTGATCATCGCGATCCCCACCCTTTTCACTCACAGCTTCCTTGAAGCCAGGGCCGGCGGCATCATTGCCGAGATGGAAATCCGGCTGATCGACCTCATGCACTTCGTCCGGCGTTCCGACGAGGACGACGAGGTCGCAGCGTGAGACTGCTGAAGATCAAGCCGCACCGACCAGAGATCCAGATGTCACCCTTGATCGACGTCATCTTTCTGCTGCTTATCTTTTACGCCGTGACAACCCAGTTCGTAACCGATCAACGGCTCAAGCTGGACCTCCCAGATGCCAAGACCGCTGAGGAAGTCGGCATGGGGCGGGAGGAACGCCCCCCGGTCGTCAAGATCGCCCGCGACGGCAGCATCTGGATCGACGACATCGAAATCTCGGAAGAAGACCTCGAGGCGCGGCTCTCCGATTTGGTCCAGAGTAACCCCGAGCAGACCGTCATCCTCAAGGGCGACGAGGGCGCCGACTACGGCGTTGTGGTCCACGTCCTCGACATTGCCCGCTCTGTCGGCGCCAAGAGCATCCAGATGTCAGCCGACAAACCGCCGAAGGAGTGACCCTACGGAGCCGGACGGCTCCGCAGGGAGCTGTCAGCTGTCAGCTATCAGCGAGGCTCGCGGGCGAGGACGCCCGCGTCCATTATGCGGGACAGGAGCCCCGCGCTCCAGACCGCAGTCCCAGCAGTTCATCCGGCTTCAATTGTTGTGCCTTTTTGTGGCTATCCTCTGTGTTTGCTAAGAGCTGACAGCTGACAGCTGATAGCTCTCTAAAGCGGCGCGACGCCGCCCGAGGACTGGTGTTCCAGCCACAGGCTGGAAAAAACATTGAGAAATCGGAAGTGGGACCGGTAAACCTGCTCCAAGAGTTCGGTGTCCCCCTGGAAGAGCATGTCGTCGATGAACCACCGGAAACGCCGGTCCACCTCCCTGGCCCGCTCAAGGCTCTGGGCCGAGTGTTCCAGCACCTCCAGAACCTTTTCAGCATGGCCGGCATCCCCGAGTCGAGCTATTTCCGAGAGTTCCTCTTCCATTTTGACTCTCAGGGCGGCTGAGGTCAGAAAAAATACCTGCAACTCCCAGGGCAAGGTCCCGACCTGGTCCCTCATCTGCATCATCTTCCTGTAGGTTCCGAGTTCCCACGGTTCCAACTTGAGATGATGGAGTTCCTTTGCTCCCCCTGCGTTGTCGATGCCGTGTTCCCAGCTGACCAGTTCCAGCGCAAAGAGGATCTTGTGAAGAGAGGTGGTCAGCAGAGGATCGAGCGGCAACAGGTCGATCAATCCAACCTCGTCCTCCAACGGCTCCAAATCGTCGATCTCTTCGAGCTGACCCTCGGGCTCCTCTGGGGGGCCGAAGGGGCCGGGGCCGGAGGGGCCGGAGTCGGACACCTCCTCCACCGGGTCCGGGTCGGGGGTTCGTTCCGGCGCCGGCTCGGGTTCGGGGAAAATGCCCCGAGAAACCTCGGAGACCGGAGGGCCGTCCCCCTCGCCCTCCTCAGGACGAACCACAGTCATATCGACTCCCGATGACTCAACGGCCGCTGCCACCACAGGGCTCCCGGAATCCACCTCTGGTGACGGCTGTGACGGCCGGCGCGGATCGAAAGACTCCAATACGGTCTGCATCGAATCCCTGAGGGCCGCGATGTCCTCACGCTTGACATTGTTGTCCCGTCTCTTGGCATCAAACCGTTCGCGAGACGTTCTGAAGATCTCCAGCTGCCGCCTCAGTTCCTCGTGCGCCACGCCCGGATTGCGCTCGATGTAGCGCTCTATCTCGAACACCTTATTGGTGTCTTCGAGAATCTTGGCCTCTTCCTCGAGGTAGAGCGCAAGAAACCGGTTTTTCAGTTCGATATTCGTTTCAACGATTTCAATCAACAAGGAGGGATGCAAACCGACCTTTCCCAGTCTTTCCTTGAGCTCTCGAAAGCGGTCGATCACCCGGGAGTGCAGCAGACCCTGAAAATCCGGAATCGCCCGAACCTCGTCGCGCAAATCCCTGATCAACCCAATCAGCGTGCGCTCCTCACCAGGGGTCGGCGCCGGAATGGCGGCCATCTCAGCCAGGCGTTCGAAACTTGACCGGAGTTCACTCCGGTCCCGCAACCTTTCCGGTCCCTCCTCCGACGAACTCCCTGCCAACCTCGTCAGCAAGATATCCAGCTTGTCGAAGGTGTCCCGCTCCGGATTCGAGTCGAGAATGTAGAACTTGACCAGGGCAAAGAGGATCTTTTCGTCCTGGTTCTTCAGGTGATCGAAGAACTTGCGGAGCAATGAGGGTGAAAACTCCCGCTCCAGCCTGGACATCTCGTGATGGATGCGACCCAATTCCCGCTCGAGCTTCTCGAACACCTGAATCGTGTCGGCGTCGGGATTGATCCCCACGCCGACCTTTGGCACAAGGGACTGCACATCGCGGTACAGAGCCTGAAAATCGTAGTCAAAAGGCAGGCCCCCCCGGCCCTGGTGCTTGTACACACCACCGAGGAACTGGTAGAACGTCCATAGCGATCTGAACCGGTCGGACAGGCCGGTGTATCGCAGATTCAAATCGGTGCCCTGAGTCTCCATGTGTCGACAAGGATACACCGAGCGGTTCGCCGGGACAAATCAGGAGGTTTTTATGTTGGGTCGAGTCGTCATCAGCCGAGAAGAAATCACCGAGATGGTCGATCGGATGGCCGCTGAGATCAGTGTCGAAATCGAGGGCCGGTCTCCGGTATTTATCGGAGTCCTCAAGGGTTGCGTCTTCTTCTTCACCGACCTGGTCCAGCGCATCGATAAACCACTGGAGATCGACTTCATCCAGGTGACCTCTTACGGATCAGGGACCACCTCGTCCGGCACCGTCGTCCTTGTCAAGGACATCACTGCCGACGTCCGGGACCGGGACGTATACCTGGTCGAGGACATCATCGACACGGGCATTACCCTCAATGACGTTGCCGCCATGATCCAGGCGCGCCACCCCCGGTCTGTTCGGATCGTCAGCCTCCTGTCCAAGCCCTCGCGCCGCAAGGTCAAAGTCGATGTGGCTCACCTGGGGACGGAAATCGACGACGTCTTCGTTGTGGGCTACGGACTGGACTTTGCCGAGGAATACCGAAATCTGCCTCAGATCTACGAGCTGATTCCGGAGGGTGAGTAGAAAACCCGGCGGAGCCGGAACCAAGGGGCGCTTGCCCGACCCGCCGGATTGCTATCAGCCGTCAGCTATCAGCTATCAGCTGGCGCTTGCTATGCCGCCGGCAAGGACTGCTTCGCAGGGGGATGAATTTTTTGATCCGATCAGAAAAAGTCGAGCACGCTTTCTGGCTGATAGCTGATAGCTGAGAGCTGAGAGCTGTCATTTCCCTTTCCGTTCCGGTTGTGCCGGGTTATCATACCGCCGCGCCGGGAGGGTATTGCATGGATCCGAGTCGCTATCGAATTTTGATCCGGGGTGGAGGCGAGTTGGCCTCGGCCACCGCACATCATCTTTTCCGGGCGGGTTTTTCCAAGATTTTGATTCTAGAAAGGCGATTCCCGAAAGCAGTTCGCAGGTCAGTGTGCTTTTCGGAAGCCATTCTTGACGCCGAGGCCACAGTCGACGGCGTCACGGCCCTTCACGTCCGGACCCTGGAGTCGGTCGATGAAGCCCATCGGCAGGGCATGATCGGAATCATGGCTGCCACCTTGGAGAGGACCATTGAGCAGTGGCATCCCGATGTCTTCATCGAGGCAACGATGCTCCGACAGAACTGGGGTTTGAAGCGCTCGATGGCGCCTGTCGTCATCGCGCTGGGGCCGGGCTACACGGCGGGCAGAGACTGTCATGCGGTGATCGATACGGTCAGGGGCCCAATGGTCGGGTCGGTCCTTGAGGACACGGGGGAGAACCTGGAGAGCCTACCGCCGGCCGACATCATGGGATTCACCGACGAGAGGTCGCTGAAAGCGGTCCGTGATGGAATTTTCTTCACACGACGCAAGATCGGTGACGAGGTCGAGCGCGGCGAGCGTGTCGGTACGGTGGTGTCAGTCTTCGGCATCGACGACTACCGGCGCGGCGTCCCCGTCGACGCCTCCTACGCCGTCACGGCCAGGATCGACGGAGTCATCCGAGGGCTACTGAGGGACGGCGTGCCGGTCAAAAAGGGTGATCGCATCGGCGACGTCGACCCCAGGGGCTTCACCGATGACCTCGACCATCTCTCGGACAAATCCAGGCGCGTCGCCGAAGGCGTCCACGAGGCCCTGGTCGACATGTGCCACCTCCTCCCGAAAGTAGCCTCGAACTCCGGTGAATGATGCTGAGGGGTTAGGAGCCAGGGGCAAGGGGATGAAGAACCGAACACGGAGGGCCTCACATTCCGGCCGGCCCGAATAATGCGAAGTAAGATTCTCGGTACTTCCCGCAGGATCGCGTGGAAAGTCCGGCCTCCGACTCTCGTGCTCGGCGGCGGCGGCGCGCGTGGATTTGCCCACATCGGGGCCCTTCGGGAACTGGATCGGAACGGTCTCCCTATCCGGTCGGTGACCGGCACCAGCATGGGCGCCATCGTCGGGGCGATGTACGCTTGCCTGGGTTCCGGCGACGCGGTGTTCGAAAGGTGGCGGGAGGCCCTTGCGCGTGACCTGCTCCCCAGCCCGCCGCAATCCTCCAACTCCCGCGGCCGTGATGGGAAGGAACACCCTCTCCTGCAGGCCGCCCGCAGATTCCGGAATCGACTGGTCGTTTCCTTCGCCCTCCACCAGCCGTCGATGCTGGACGGGACCTCGATAGCCGAGGCCGTTGA
>DAOWGJ010000053.1 GCA_030637505.1 Holophagae bacterium | reverse complement strand
TGGGACGAAGAACCCGTCTCTGTTGGCCAGGTCCTCCAAGAGTCGAGTGCGATCGGGTGTGTCCTTGAGGATCTCGAGGAGTTTCGGCAGCAAAATTTCGCCGGCTCCGAGGCAGAAGACGTCGACGGACGGTGACATGGGTAACGGATTGATGGAGGCAACTGGGCCTCCGACGACGATCAGGGGATGGCGAGCATTTCTATCTGCCGAATGACGGGGGATGCCGGCGTTGTCGAGAATAGTCAGAACATGAACTGCGTCCAACTCGAATGAACACGTGAAGGCCAGAATGTCCATGTCGCCGAGCGGCGAGTGATGTTCAAAGGTACGCCCTTTCGGGCTTCCGTCGAGGTAGAAGCGTTCGACTCCAACATCTGCATTTCTGGTTGCGAGGCGGGTGACCCACTGGTGGGCCAGCGAACTCAGGGCCACACGATAGGTATTGGGGTAACCGACGGCTATGCGAATTCGGCCGTGGGGTGAGATATTCACCAACTGCCGTTCATCTTCGATCAAGCGTTGAGGACTGAGTACATCGGATGGGTTCACCTCAATAGGATAGGCGATTTGCAAGGAGGTTGTGAAGGCAGGCACTCCCCGAGGTCTGGGCGGCAGGTCCTCTTTCATGATTAATCATCGATTTTGGCCCCTTCACAGGAGCTCCGGTCTTGGCTACACTGTCCGTTCGACAATCACCGGTTGTCAGAACGAGAAGGAATGAATTTCTCCGACAAACCCCTTACCAGTGTGCCCCCGATCATCGCCATAGACGGCCCCGCCGGCGCAGGAAAATCGTCCGTTGCGATCCGTCTTGCCGCATTTCTCGGCCTTCCCTACCTTGACACCGGCGCAATGTACCGCGCCGTTGGGTTGATGGCCCACCGCCAAGGGTGGCGGCCGCCACTGGATCCGGCGACCGACGGCCCCAAGATCAGTCGTCTTGCCGAGGGGAGGCTTCGACTCGTACCCGAAGCGGAGCGGATGCGAGTGTGGGTCGATCATGTTGAGGTCACGGACGAAATTCGTTCGCCGGAGTGTTCGGCGATGGCATCGGCAGTGTCTGCTCTATCGGAGGTGCGCCGAGCACTGGTTCCTGAACAGCGAAGGATGGGACTGCTCAATGGGGGCGTGATGGAGGGCCGGGACATCGGGTCGGTTGTATTTCCCGACGCTGCCCTGAAGGTCTTTCTGACCGCCTCGCCCCGAACAAGAGCGGAGCGACGTTACAGGGAATTGACGGCCCGTGGTCTCGATGTCTCCCTCGAAGAGGTTCTCAAGGACCAGTCAGAGCGGGATCTCAGAGATTCCAGCAGGGCGGATTCACCGCTTCAAGTCGCATCCGGAGCCGTCGTGGTCGACACCTCGGGGATGGAATTGGACGAGGTTGTTGAGCGACTCGCCGCCCTGTTTTTAGACGTCAAACGACCGGCCGACTCGGCGTCGGCGATCCACGAAGGAGAGAAATGATGTTGAATGACCCAGAAAGCTTGACAGCAGTGTGGGTTACACCGTAAGGTCTCGAAACTAAGGAGCCTTGGGCGCGTTAAAGTTGCGTCCGGGCAATAAGGAGAGCGTCTTGAACATGGACCTAGAACTCAACGGAACAAATGGCAGCGGGGAGGACACCGAACAGCTGTCGATGGAACAACTGATGGAGATGGATACCTCCGTGCAATCCCTCAAAGAGGGCGAAGTGGTGCACGGGACGGTCGTGGCCATCGGTAATGACGAGGTGATGGTCGATATCGGCTTCAAGTGTGAAGGCACGGTGCAGCTGTCAGAAATCCTCGACCCGGAGACTGGTGAACCCACCCTCAAGGTGGGTGACAAATTTGAGGTGTTCGTCGAGAGAATCGATGCGATGGAAGGTCGCGTTTATCTCTCTCGTGATCGTGCCGCTCGGTTGAAGATCTGGACGGTACTGGAAGACGCATACAAGAATGAAGAGACAGTCACCGGCAAGGTTCTGGAACGGGTCAAGGGCGGGTTGGCTGTCGACATCGGTATCCGGGCCTTCTTGCCGGGATCCCTGGTCGACATCCGGCCCAACCGGCGGCTTGAGGACTACATTGACCAGGAGATCGAAGCGCGGATCATCTCCTTCGATCGACGCCGGGCCAACGTCGTTCTCTCCAGGAAAGCGCTGCTCGAAGTTGAGGTTTCCAAAGTCAAGGAAGAGACGATGGCCGGCCTTGAGGAAGGCATGCTGGTCAGTGGTGCAATCAAAAACATCACCGACTACGGCGTCTTCGTTGATCTCGGTGGGTTGGACGGACTCCTTCACATTACCGACATCTCATGGGGTCGAGTAGGCCATCCGAACGAGTATTTCAAGGTCGGTGACGAAGTTGAAGTTGTCATCCTCCGGTTTGATCGCGAGAAAGAGCGGGTGTCCCTGGGCTACAAGCAACGGTTCGAAGATCCATGGATCATGGTTCCGGAGAAGTACCCGGTCGGCAAGCGTGTTTCTGGCGAAGTTGTCAGCGTCGTCGACTACGGCGCGTTCCTTGCTTTGGAAGAGGGCGTTGAGGGTCTGATTCACGTCAGCGAGATGTCGTGGACCAAGAAGATCAAGAACCCGCGCTCCGTGATCGAGGTCGGCCAGGATGTCGAAGTCGTCGTATCCGAGGTTGATTCCGAGAAACGTCGGCTTTCCCTGTCGCTGCGTGCGACAGAGCCCAATCCCTGGGAAACCGTGGCCGATACCTATCACGTCGGAAGCCGGGTCAAAGGCATCGTTCGGAATTTGACTGATTTCGGAGCATTCGTCGAGATCGTTCCCGGGGTTGACGGTTTGGTCCACATCTCAGATATGTCGTGGACACGTCGTATCAACCATCCCTCAGAGGTCGTTCAAAAGGGCCAAGATGTCAACGCCGTTGTAACCGCCGTTGACGTGACCAACCAGAGAATCTCCCTCTCGATGAAAGAGCTGCTGCCCAATGAGTGGGAAGAGTACGCCAATTCCCACGGTGTCGGGAATCAGGTTCCCGGCAAGGTGACCAACATCACGGACTTTGTTGTCTTCATCGAGCTGGCCCCGGGTGTCGAGGGCCTGTGCCACATCTCGGAGTTGGACCGGGCTGAGGGACATTCACTCGAGGACATCTTCACGACAGGTCAGAAAGTTCGGTGCCGTATCTTGCGGATCGACTGGAACGAGAGTCGAATTGGTCTATCAATGCAGAGCGTCTCCCAGGATGACGCCGACGATGCCTTCGAAGAGACCGTGGAAATCGGCGATGATACGGCCATGGCAGCCGCTCTGAGAGCCGGTGGCATCTTGGCTGAAGACGAGATCGAAAAAGCGACGGCCGCTTCGGATCTGCCTGAGTCTGAGGGCGGGGAAGAAGATACTTCGGAATCCGAAGGCATCGAGACGGCATCTGAAGAGGTTGCCGCGGCCGTTGAGGAGACTCCCGAGACTGTAGAGACAGCGGACGGCGAAGTCGCTGTAGAAGAGGAAGAGCCTGCGGTCGATTCTGCAGCCGAGACTGAGGAAGCTCCTGTGGTTGAAGCTGCACCCGAGACCGAGGAAGCCGCGGCGTCCGAGCCGGACGCTGAGACAACCGAAGAAGAGGAAGCCCCTGAGGTTGAAGCTGCACCCGAGACCGAGGAAGCCGAGGCATCCGAGCCGGAGGCTGAGACAACCGAAGAAGAGGAAGTCCCCGAGGTTGAAGCGGCACCCGAAACCGAGGAGGCCGAGGCGTCCGATATCCAAGACGAGACATCCGAGGAAACGGGCGAACAGCCTGCTGAAGAAAAATCTGGTGACTGACTGTGGTTCGAGGATCATACCGCTATACTGATATCAGTGACGCAATGGAGGTGACCGGAAAATGACAATGACTAAGGCTAATCTGGTTGAGCAGGTTGCTCACAACGCAGATATTCCTCGGAAACAGGCCGATCAGGTCGTTCAAGTAATCCTCGAGAGCATCACGAATGCCTTGCAGTCTGGGGAGAAGGTCGAACTTCGGGGCTTCGGCTCCTTTCGAATCCGGCAGCGGGGGGAGAGGATCGGGAGGAACCCCAAGACTGGTGAAAAGGTCCAGGTTCCGCCGAAGAAGATCCCCTATTTCAAGCCCGGCAAGCACCTTCGGGAAACACTGTTGAAGCTGTGACCAAGAAAAGTCAGAAAAATAACGAAGACCCGAGTACCCAGCCGGACAACCCAGTGCCGCTTCCCCTGTTGGGTGCAGCTTGGTTGATTCCAGGCCTTGGGCACCTGATCTTGGGGAAAAGGATCTGTGCGGCGGTCTTTTTTGGGGTCATCACGGCGGGTTTCGTCACAGGCGTCCTCCTTGAGGGTGAGGTCGGCGTTCCCATGGCGGAAAACCCCTTTTCGTGGCTTTCGACTTTGGCCTGTGCCGGCAACGGTGTTCTGTATATTTTTCGCTTGATCTGGCTCAACGGTCTCGGACCTCTGCTGTCAAATATACCTTTGGGCCTCGATGGCGGGGGCGATCCGGTCGCCGCCGGCTTTGGGTACGGAAAGACCTTCCTGATAACCGCAGGATTGATGAACCTCTTGGCGGTCTTGGATGTTTCCGATATCGCACGGGGGGCCAAGAACTGATGGATCACTTCTTCCTCATGATCTGGCATGCCTTACTGGTCGCCCTGTTCTTCAGCTTTCTGTGGCGAACGGCGAGGCGGGAACGGATTCACCTGTTTCTCAAGACCTTTCTCATCATGGTTGTCGGGGGCGTTCTTGCCGGCTGGCTGATGTACCCGTTTCCGTGAGGGTGGTCTCTCTGCCGGCGCGCACAGCTCGGGTTTTCACGGTAGGGTATGGAATGATCCTGATTGTCTTGGCGGTAATACCGCGCATCGACGCGCCCGGCATGGGTCCCTCCGACTGGGTTCTTCATGCGATGGCCTACGGAGTTTTGGGCGGGTTGCTGTTCGCGTCCGGGTTGGGACGAGGCGGCACCGTTCAAGGAGTCGTTATGGCGGTGGGCGGCGCTACCGTTTTTGGCCTGGCGACGGAGTTCCTTCAGTTGCTCATACCGTATCGTAGTTTTGAGATTCGAGATGTCGTTGCCGACGCCGTGGGCGCGCTTGTTGTTGTTTTGGTCGGGTTTTTCTCCCTCAAGGCCGCAGAATCTGCTCGGCGGGGCGGAATATGAAATCCAGCATCCTGCTGGTTGCCGGAGAGGTCTCAGGAGACATCCATGCGGCCAACCTCGTGGCGGACATGAGAAGGCTGAGGCCGGAACTGGAGATCTCTGCGGTGTGTGGCGAGCGGCTCCGGGCGGCCGCCGTTCATTGTCTGGCTTCAACCGAGGAGTTGGCTCACATGGGGTTGGTCGAGGTTGTTCGCGAACTGCCCCGAATCCGTGCGTTGATGAACCGGCTGGTGGCTCATGCAGAACGTCACCGTCCTGATCTCGCCGTGCTGGTCGATTCTCCTGACTTCAATCTCCGCCTCGCTCGAAGGCTGAAAAAAACCGGAATTCCTGTCGTGCTCTATGTGTCACCGCAGCTCTGGGCCTGGCGAGAAGGCCGCGTCAGACAAGTGCGGCGTCTGGCGCGGGAAGTTCTTTGTATCCTTCCTTTCGAGACCGATTTCTACAAGGGTCACCAGGTGCCCGCTCGGTATGTCGGTCACCCGTTGGTGGACGATTTTCAGCGGGAAGGGTTGTTGGGAGGGTCGGCCGATCGCCACCCAGGGCGATTGGCGCTGATGCCGGGCTCACGGGAAATGGAGGTTCGGAGCCTCCTGCCGGCGATGCTGGGTGCTCTTCGGCTATTGCCGAGGGATGTTGTCGATGACGCAGTTTTGATCGAGGCCCCGGGTATCAGCAATGCCGTCCAGGAGGTCATGGAAACCACGGAGGTGGACCCGCGTCTCCGAAGAATCGTCGGTGAGCAGCGCCGGCGCGTGCTCGGAAGCTCCGCGCTTGCGTTGACCGCATCTGGTACAGCCACGTTGGAGTGTGCGCTCCTGGATGTGCCCATGATTGTCGGCTACCGTCTCAAGCTTTTCTCCTGGTGGCTCGCAAAACTACTGGTCAGCGTGCCTCACGTCGCCCTCGTCAATCTGATCCTTGAGGATCGGGCCGTGCCGGAGTTGCTCCAAGAACGCTGGAATTCGGAGGCGTTGGCGGGATTGACGATTGAGCTGATGAACACGGGAGGTGGGGGACAACCTGCCGCCCTGGCGCGGGTGCTAGAACGACTCGGCGGTCCCGGCGCCT
>DAOWGJ010000245.1 GCA_030637505.1 Holophagae bacterium | reverse complement strand
GTCAATGAAACCGCGGTCGGTGATCATGGACCTCTCCATCGACCAGGGAGGATGCTGCGAAACGTCCAGACCAACGGACTTTTCGAATCCGACCTACGAGGTCGACGGCATCATCCACTTCTGTGTGCCCAACTTGCCGTCAACGGCGTCGAGGGCCTCGACCCGGGCCTTGACCAATTCGATTTTTCCCTACGTGATGGAAATTGCCAACAAGGGTTTCGATCAGGCGGTTCGAGACAACTCGGCACTGTGTCGTGGGACTTACACCCACCACGGGCGATGCGTGCGCGAGGGTCTTGCTGAGAGTTTCGGCGTGGACTACACGCCCTTGTGCGACGCGTGAGGAGGGTGCGATGAACTGGACCGATATTTATCGCAGCCGAGTAACCAGTGCCGCCGAGGCCGTCAAAAACATCAAATCCGGCCACAGGGTGTGGATCCATCCGGGCTGCTGTACACCCAAACCGCTTGTCGATGCGATGGTCGGCCAGGCCGATCGCCTTCGCGACGTCGAGGTGGTCCACATCCTGACCCTGGCCGCGGCGCCCTACGTCGATCCGGGAATGGAGAAGAGCTTCCGCCATACCGCGCTGTTTGCCGGAGGAAACGTTCGGGCCGCGGTCAACGCCGGACGGGCCGACTTCGTGCCGATCCATCTCCACGAGATCTCCGAGCTGATCCTCTCAGGCATCATGCCGATCGATGTCTGTCTGATCCAGCTGTCGCCGCCGGACGAGCACGGTTTTTGTTCCTACGGGGCCGGCGTCGACGCAACCAAGACTGCGGTGGAGCAGGCATCGGTCGTCATCGCCATGGTCAACCAGAAGATGCCGAGGACATTGGGCGATTCCTTCGTTCACATTTCCAAGCTGACTCACATCGTCGAGGCCGACGAGCCGTTACTGGAGCTGCCGATGGCCGCCGAGATCTCGGAGGTCTCTCGCAAGATCGGTGAGCACATCGCCTCCCTGATTCCCGACGGGGCAACACTGCAGATGGGCATCGGAGAGATTCCTGACGCCGTCTTGTTGTTCCTCGGTGACAAGAAACACCTGGGTGTGCACACCGAGATGTTTTCCGACGGTTTGGTCGACCTCTTCGAGGCCGGGGTCGTGACCAACGAGCAGAAGACGTTGCACCGGGGCAAGATCGTCACCTCGTTCGTCATTGGAACCAAGAGGGCCTTCGATTTTGTCGACAACAACCCGTTCATGGAATTCCACCCCAACGAGTACGTCAACGATCCTTTCGTCGTCGCGCGCAACGACAAGATGGTTGCAATCAACTCGGCGATTTCGGTTGATCTGACCGGCCAGGTTTGCGCCGATTCGATCGGGACGTCGATCTATTCGGGCTTCGGAGGCCAGGTTGACTTCATCCGCGGCGCCACCCGCTCGAAGGGGGGCAAGCCGATCATCGCCCTGCCCTCGACGGCCAAGGGGGGAACGCTCTCACGGCTGGTGGACACGCTGTTGCCCGGGTCCGGCGTTGTGACGACCCGGGCCGACGTCAATTACGTCGTCACCGAGTTCGGCATCGCCGATCTGTGGGGCCGGAGCCTGAGAGACCGGGCGCGGCAACTGATCGCAATCGCCCACCCGGATTTCCGGGAAGAACTCGAACGGGCAGCCCAGGAGCGGAATCTGCTGTGACGGCCCTGTACGGATTCGACACAGGCGTTGTCCGCGTGCGCTGCGAGCCTTCCGGCCGGGAGGCCAGGGTCGTCGAGAATTCGACGCTGATGGACGCCGTGGAGCAGGTTCTGCTGCCGCTGGGCCGCAGTTGTGACGGCGTGTCCCTGTGTGGATATTGCAGGGTGAAGGTCGTCGCCGGGTCCGAGAATTTGAGCCCGGTGACCCAGGGTGAACAGGAGATCTTGAAGGGCCTTCGTGCAGACGCCGCCGAGCGTCTGGCGTGTTGCGCCAGGGTTCTGGGGCCGGTGACGGTGACGACCAGTTACTGGTAGGCCATCGCGGTCGGGACTTCGGAAACGGACGGGAGAAAACAATGATCCGAAAAAATGTTGTTCTAATTACGGGAGCGAGCGGGGAGATCGGGCATGGGCTGATCGAGAGGATTTCGGAGGCCGGCCAATCGTCGATCATTACGATCGATTTGCAGCCGTTGGCGCCGGAAACAAAACCTCACGTGACGCGGGAGTTCATCGGGTCCAGTCTGGAAGACCAGCTCTTGCAGCGGAGCCTGGCAGAGGTCGAGGTCGAGACGATCTACCACCTGGCCGCCTTGCTGTCGACCCGCGCCGAATTCACGCCGGTCGCGGCCCACCAGGTCAATGTCGAGGGCACACTCAAGCTGCTCAATTTCGCCCAGGCCCAGGGCGAGAGCCACGCCAGGCCGGTGACCTTCATCTATCCATCGTCGATCGCCGCCTACGGCATGCCCGGCGGTGATTTCAAACGCAAGGTCAAGGAGCACGAGTGGAATATGCCGACGACGATGTATGGCTGCAATAAGCTCTACTGCGAGCATCTGGGCCGGTACTACTCGCGATACTTCAAACAGTTGGCGGCGGAGACCCTGTCGGGCAAAGTGGACTTCAGAGCCATCCGCTTCCCCGGTCTGATTTCGGCGATGACGGTACCGTCGGGCGGAACCTCGGACTATGCGCCGGAGATGATCCATGCGGCCGCCAAGGGTGAGCCCTATGCCTGCTTCGTCGAGCCCGAGACCCGAATTCCTTTCATGGTCATGGCCGATGCCGTTGAGGCGACGCTGCGCCTTGCCGCTGCGCCTCGCGAAGACCTGAGTCAGACGGTCTACAACATCACGGCGTTCAATCCTTCAGCGGCAGAAATTCGTCAGCTGGTTTTGCAGGGTTTTCCGGGGGCGGATATCTCGTTCGAACCGGATCTCTTGCGTCTGGCGATCGTCGACAGTTGGCCGGAAGACGTCGACGACAGTGCTGCTCGCACAGACTGGGGCCATTCGCCACAGTTTGGTTTTGAGGACGGTTTTTCGGAATATCTCTTCCCAAAAATCAAGGAACACTATCAGCAATGAAGGGTCGAAACTGACTGAGTTCGTTCCTGCCCGGCGATTCGCTCTTGGTCTCGTTGTTTTGAGACAACTGTTGAGTCTCAAGTCGATTCATGCTGTGTGAGTGCGGAAGTTCAACATTCCTCGGCACTTGGAAAAAACAAGAAAACCTCAACATATTGTGTTGACATCACTTCAGACCTCAAGATATAGTGGCTCAAGTCAGGCCAATCTCCGGGGGTCCAGCGGAAGTCTTCAGCGGACTGCATCGGGGGAGCGACGCCTGGAGATGAGAACGCAGGGGGCCTTTAGATGAAGTTCAGTCGTCGATTTACGCGCGCCGGAGCCGGTCCGTATCAGGGCATCGACTTTGGGCCCCGGAGGTCGGAGATCCGTAATCCTGACGGCACTCTGGTCTTCGAGATGGACGATGTCACCGTTCCGGAGAGCTGGTCCCAGGTGGCCGTCGATGTTCTGGTTCAGAAATACTTCCGCAAGGCCGGGGTCCCCCAGGTCGACGCAAACGGCGCTCCCCTCGTCGATGATCGCAAGGAACCTGTCACCGGGCCTGAGCGGGATGCCCGGCAGGTCTTTCATCGACTGGCGGGCTGTTGGGCCTATTGGGGGCGCGAACACGGCTATTTCGACAGCGAAGACGATGCCGAGGCGTTCCGCGAAGAACTCTGCCACATGCTGGCCAACCAGATGGCCGCGCCCAACTCCCCGCAGTGGTTCAATACCGGACTCCACTGGGCCTACGACATCAACGGGCCCGCTCAGGGCCACTGGTATTGTGACCCCAAGACCGGAGAGCTCATTGAAAGCTCATCGGCCTACGAACGCCCTCAGCCCCACGCCTGCTTCATTCAGTCGGTCAGCGACGATCTGGTCAACGAGGGCGGCATCATGGATCTCTGGACCCGTGAAGCCAGGCTGTTCAAATACGGATCCGGCACCGGTTCGAACTTTTCCAAGTTGCGGGGCGGGGGAGAATCGCTCTCGGGTGGCGGTCGATCCTCCGGTCTGATGTCCTTCCTCAAGATCGGCGACCGGGCGGCCGGAGCGATCAAAAGCGGCGGAACCACCCGCCGCGCCGCCAAAATGGTCTGCCTGGACCTCGACCATCCCGATATCGAGGATTTCATCTCCTGGAAGGCGGTCGAGGAGCGCAAGGTTGCGGCGATGGTGGCTGGGTCCCGCATCGTCAAGCGCCACCTCAAAGAGGTCATAAGCGCCTGCTTCCCCGACGGCGGTGACACCGCAGACACCGACACCGATACCAACTCCAAGCTCAGGGTTGCTCTGGCCTCCGCCCGACGGATGGGTGTGCCGGACGGCTCCATGCAGCGCGTATTGCAGTTGGCCCGGCAGGGCATCAAAGAATACCTGGTTGAGGAGTACGACACCGACTGGGATTCGGACGCCTATTTCACCGTGTCCGGTCAGAATTCCAACAACAGCGTTCGGGTACCCAATGCCTTCTTCACCGCCCTGGAAACCGGGCGCGACTGGTATCTGACCAATCGGACCGATGGGCAGAGAACCCGGGAAGTGTCGGCGCCCAAACTGTGGAGCGACATCGCCATTTCCGCGTGGGAGTGCGCCGACCCAGGTCTGCAATACGACGACACGATCAACGAGTGGCACACCTGCCCCGCCGGGGGCCGGATCAACGCCTCCAATCCGTGTTCCGAATACATGTTCCTGGACGACACGGCCTGCAATCTGGCGTCGCTCAACCTGGTGACCTTCCTCAAATCGGACGGGGCCTTCGACGTCGATGCATTCAGGCATGCGGTCAGGCTGTGGACGGTCGTGTTGGAAATTTCGGTGTTGATGGCTTCCTTTCCGTCGCGCCGGATTGCGGAGTTGAGTTACCTCTATCGCACCCTGGGTCTGGGCTTCGCCAACATCGGGTCGTTGCTGATGCGCCTGGGCATTCCCTACGACTCCGACGAGGGCCGCTCGATCTGCGCCGCCATCACCTCGATCATGTGTGGCGAGAGTTACCACACCTCGGCAGAGATGGCCGAAGAAATGGGAGCGTTCCAGGCCTTCGAGGACAACCGCGAACCGATGCTCCGGGTGATCCGGAACCATCGGCGTGCTGCCTACGATGCCCCCGACGAGATGTACGAGGACCTGACGATCAAACCGGCCGGTCTCTCTCCCGAAACGACGCCGCAGGCATTGCTGGCCGCCGCACGGGAGGCCTGGGACCGGGCGCTTGAAGCCGGTGAGAAACACGGTTTTCGAAATGCACAGACGACGGTCCTCGCCCCAACGGGCACGATCGGCCTGGTGATGGATTGCGACACCACCGGTATCGAGCCGGACTTCGCCCTGGTCAAGTTCAAGAAGTTGGCCGGCGGCGGCTATTTCAAGATTATCAACCAAGGCATTCCCGCCGCCCTGAGTCGGCTGGGTTATGAGGACCGGCAGATCGACGAAATCGTCGCCCACACTGTTGGCCGCGGTACCCTTCAAGGGTGTCCGACGATCGACCTCGAGGTGTTGGCCGAACGGGGTTTCGACTCCGAGGCCTTGACCCGGGTCGAGGAGGCCCTACCGACCTCCTTCGAACTCAAGCTGGCTTTTTCGCCGCATATCATCGGAGAATCCTTCCTGCGTGGGCTTGGTTTCACCGATGCCGAACTCGCAGACTGGAATCTGGACGTACTCGCTCGGCTGGATTTCTCGGCCGACGAGATCGAGCAGGCCAACACCTGGGCCTGCGGCACGATGACGATTGAGGGCGCCCCTCATTTGCAGACGGAACACCTGCCCGTCTTCGACTGTGCCAACCGGTGCGGTCGCATGGGCACCCGCTTCATCCGGTATGAGGGACATATCTTGATGATGGCGGCCGCCCAGCCTTTCATCTCGGGCGCCATTTCCAAGACAATCAACATGCCCAGCGAGGGGTCGGTCGAGGAGATCAAGCACGCCTACAAGCTCTCGTGGGAGAAGATGCTCAAGGCCGTGGCCATTTACCGGGACGGTTCGAAACTCAGCCAACCCCTGTCGATGGCCTTGGACGCCGAGGAGGAAGATGCCCTGATGGAGGCTGTGACCTCGGCCGATCCGATGAAGGTCGCCGAGGCGATGGCCGAAAGGGTAGTCATCCGTTATCAGGCCCGACGCCGACGCCTGCCGCAACGCAGGACCGGCTACACCCAGAAGGCCTCGGTCGGCGGTCACAAGGTCTATATCCGGACCGGCGATTACGAGAACGGCTCGGTCGGCGAGATCTTCCTGGACATGCACCGGGAGGGTGCGGCCTTCCGGTCCTTGATGAACTGCTTCGCCATCGCGGTCTCCCTGGGCCTGCAGTACGGCGTGCCGCTTGAGGAATTCGTCGATGCCTTCGTTTTCACCCGCTTCGAGCCTTCGGGCATGGTAGGGGGCCACGAACGAATCAAGATGTCGACCTCGGTGATCGATTACGTCTTCAGGGATCTGGCCATCACCTACCTGGGCCGGGACGATCTGGCGCAGGTCACGCCCGACGATGTCCGCCACGATGCGATCGGCGGAGGCAACAAAGAAGGCAAGGCCGAAAAGGAGCCTCAGGAGAAAGCCGAGGTACGGTCGATAGCGGTTGCCCAGGCGGTAGCCGGAGGGGCCTCGGCGCCGGTGGTCGGTGGGGCGCGACTCCTCCCCAGGGCCGCTGCGGCCATGGACCAGGCACGTGTCATGGGTTACGAGGGTGATCCCTGCCCCGAGTGTGGCGCCCTGACCCTGGTTCGCAACGGTACCTGCCTCAAGTGCAACACCTGCGGAGGCACGACGGGCTGTTCGTAGAAGATCAGGTGAAATCCAGAAGAACTCGTGGTGGCTTCGGCATGATGAACCCACCTCAATTCATTTGCGGTTCGCAAGAGTTGCTGGGTGCCGCTTGTTTCGATCGATCTCAGATACCGAGTGTCCGGTAGGGGCAGAGGACGCCCATCTGCATCGCACAACTGCGGCAGTAGTCGGGGAGCAGGCCCAGCGCACGGGTTGCCCGGAACCGGACTGCCGGTACCGATTTCCAGATCCCGGGAAGCGGACGGCGGTTGACGTTCCCAAGCACGACCCGAGGGAAGCGGAGGCGACGTCCGTCGAGAAAGACCGTGCGGTCGAAGGAGCACATGAAGCACGGAGAGACATCCCCGTCCCAGGAAATCACCGGATTACAGTCCCAGCAGCGGTGGACAGGCGTGGCCGCGAAGTCGGCAAAAAGCAGGCGCACGCCCGCCGCTTCGGCGTAACGCGCCGCCTCCAGGGTCGGTTCTGGAATCGGTGCGTGTTCGCCGTCGAGACTCCACATCTTCCAGGGTGCGGATTCGGCCGAAAACGGCACCAGGCCGTTCATGATCAGGGAGCGGATGCCAAAAGGCGCGAGCAGATCGATCAGAGGCTTGATCTGGTCGGCGTTGAGAGTCATCAGGGTGCAGATGACCTCCAGCTCCGGCACTGGAGAGCCACTGCGGTGGATTCCCTCGGCCAGACGGCGCAGGTTCGCCATGACATCCTCGAAGCGGGCACCCTGCCGAATACTCTCGTAGAGCCCTGGCTCAGCGGCGTCGAGTGACAGCAATAGCTTGTCGACGCGATGGTCGACCAACGCTTGGACGAAGCGCTCGCTGATCCG
Organism: Holophagae bacterium; assembly: GCA_030637505.1. GTDB lineage: Bacteria > Acidobacteriota > Thermoanaerobaculia > Thermoanaerobaculales > Sulfomarinibacteraceae > DAOWGJ01. The sequence goes on along the minus strand of DAOWGJ010000245.1, from coordinate 5,219 downwards.
GGTCGCGTTGGTGGTCAGGTTGAGGAAGGCCTCCGGGTGGTCCCGACGCAGGATGGCGAGCATCTCCTCCAGATCGGGATTGAGCGTCGGCTCACAGCCGCTGCTCAGCTCGATGACCGGGATTCCCTCGAGCTGGCGAGAAAGTCTCGAGAGACTCGTCAGGCCCATCATCCCGACCCGGGGATTCGAGGATTCGAGGGAGCACATCCGGCAGCGCAGGTTGCAGGCTCCGGAGACGTCGATGCTGACCACCGATGGCGCCGAGCGTCCGAGAACATACCTCAATCGCGGCTTGAAATTCATCATGAGTTCACGCACGCCCGTGAGTCGTGCGGGCAGACGACAACCAAAAAGCATGCTACAGTCAAACGCAGTATCTCACAATCTCTCATGCGGAAAGGAGAAATCCGAATGGGCCCCGATCGAGCACCGACTCACTCTTCACTGGATCGGGCCCAACAGAGAATCCCCCTGTTTCGAGTTTCCATGCCGGAAAGTGTTATGGACCCTCTGCGCGAGGTCCTGATGAGTGGATTCATCGGCGAGGGCCCGCGGGTTGCGGCCTTCGAGCTGGCCCTCCGGCCCTGGGTGGGTACCGAGGAAGTCCTGGCCCTCAACAGCGGCACCTCGGCCCTTCACCTGGCCCTGCGTCTGGCGAGGATCGGCCCCGGAGACGAGGTCATCTCCACCCCGTTCACCTGTGTTGCCACCAACCTCACCATCCTGCACAGCGGGGCACGCATCGTTTGGGCCGATATCGATCCCGCATCGGGCAACATAGATCCGGGAGACATCGCGCGCAAAATCACCCCCCGGACGCGGGCGATCATGGTCGTCCACTGGGGTGGGCAGCCGTGCGACTTGGTCGCGATTCAGGGCATCGCTGCAGAGTTCGGGCTCGCCGTGATTGAGGACGCCGGCCATGCCCTCGGCGCTCGCTACCGGAGCCGGCCCATCGGCTGCCACTCCGACTTCGTCTGCTTCTCCTTCCAGGCCGTCAAGACGATGACCACTGGTGACGGCGGGGCTTTGACCTGCCGCGATCCCGGGGATCGGGAACGGGGCCGGCTGCTGAGGTGGTACGGCCTCGACCGGCAGCAACGGCTGGTCAAGGGCATCGACGACGACTCCATCGACATCATCGAGGCCGGCGACAAGCTGCACATGAACGACATCTGCGCCACCATCGGGCTCGAGCAGCTGCGCCATCTCACGCGCAACCTGGCACGGATGCGCTTCAACGCCCACAGCTACGACGAGGCGTTCAACGGGCTGAGTTCGGTCATCCCACCGGCCCGGCTTCCGGGGCACGAGAGCTCCCACTGGTTGTACACAGTGCGGGTGCGTGACCTCGCGACCTTCCGCTCGGCCATGGACCATGCCGGGATCATGACCTCTCAGGTCCACGTGCGGAACGACATCTACCACGTCTTTCGAGACTTCGCCGCAGATCTCCCTGGAGTGGATACCTTCAGCTGTGAGGCGGTCTGCATCCCAGTCGGCTGGTGGCTGAGCGACGCAGACCGCCGGCGAGTGATCACCGAGGTGCAGGCATTCGACTCCCGCACACGTTGCTCGGTGGCGGTCGGCGAGCCATGCGCTTCCTGCTGATCAGCTTCTTCGACGAGTCGAGCGTCGGGCTACGCTCCGTCGGGGCGATGCTGGTCGAGGAAGGACACGAGGTGCACCTCCTCCACGCCAAGCCATTCCTCTACGAGCTGATCCCCTTCGACCAGACCGACAGGATCACCTCCCTGCTCGACAACAACCCGCTGGTCGCACGCGACGTTCACGCGCTGGGCGACGTCTTCGTCTGGGCTCATCTGCTCTCCGACCGGGACCTCGAGCTGGTACTCGACCATGTCGGGATGGTGGCGCCCGACGTCATCGGCATGAGCGTACTGTACGCCAGGGATCGTCCGGCAGCTCAGGTGTCGCGTGCCATTGCCCGGCGGCACCCGGAATTACCCATCGTCTGGGGCGGAATCTACCCAACTCTCTTCCCGCTCGAGTCCCTGCAGCACGCCACCATGGTCTGCGTCGGCGAGGGGGAGCAGCCGCTCGCAGAGTGGGCGCGGGACCCGCGCCGTACGGATGTCCCCGGTCTGTGGCACCGCGGAACTCGGAGCCCAATCTGCAACCAGCCGAATCCTCCCCCGAAGCTCGACACCCTTCCCCCACCGCTCTATGGCCACAACGAACGCACCTTGGTCAACGGCACACTGTCTTCACGCTGCGAGGAGGACCACCAGCTGATCGGGAGGGTGTACACCTTTGCCGCCTCCCGAGGCTGCCGCTTTGACTGCTCCTACTGCCTCAGCGGGCGGATGCGGCGGCGTTCCAAGCGGCGGCCGCGGGACAGAAGGTCGGTCGAACACTTCGTCACCGAAGTCGCCCGCGCGGCGCGACAATTCTCGCTGCCGAAGCGCATCGGGTTTTGGGACGACATTTTCACCGAGGACCTGCAATGGCTCGAGGACCTCGCGCGTTGCTACCCGTCCGAGGCAGGGGTCCCGTTTGCCTGCCAGACCCATCCCGGCTTCTGCCCTCCCCGCGCCGTCGAGCTGTGTCTTCAAGCCGGCGTCGAGGAGATGGCAATCGGTCTGGAGAGCGGCAGCCCCCGTACCCTGCGGGACGTCTACGGTCGTCACCCGCAGGTGGAGAGGGTGATCACGGCGGCCCATTTGATCACCGATGCAGGTGTCCCGAACTTGCAGATCGACCTCCTCACCAACAACCCCTGGGAAACCGAAGAGGACTGCCGCGCCACCCTGGAGACCCTGCTGCGCATGCCGCGCCCCTTCCAGCTCGAGCTCGGCAAGCTGGTGATCTACCCGGGCAGCGGACTGGCCATGTACGACGGACCCCACGGCGGCCTCGCCGAGCGGGACTTCGACTTCTGGAACATGCTTTACCTGCTCTGTCAGTCCGAACTCATCGAGCCTGACGAGATTCGCACCCTGTCGTGCGACGACCAATACCGGCGGCAGCCCGAGAGGCTCCGCAACTTGGCCCACGAGCTTCTCGAAGACCCGGACGCGCCCATGGCCCCTCCGGACGACAGCGACACGGCTCCGATTTTCGTCAGGGCGGGGGTTGAAGGACCACCAAGTGGAGGTAGCGCTATGGCGGTTGATGTGCTGATCGTGGGGGCCGGACCTCTTCCGAATCCCGACGTGAACCTGACGTGCTCCTACCAGCTGCGGACCGCCAAGCTCGCCCAGCATCTGACCGGCCGGGGCCTGGAGACGCGCCTCGTTGCCGTCGATTTGTTGCGCAGTCCGGAGGGATGGTTTTCAACGGATCGGAGCAGTCTGGTAGGCCAGTACAGGCTGGTACCTCAAGATGACGCCGGCAGGGCAACGCTGAGGGCGATCATTGAGGAGTACCGCCCCCGATCCATTCTGGCGGTCAGCGCCCCGGCGGCGGCTATGGTCTGCAGTCTCGATCCGGCGGTCCCGATCTGGGCCGACATGCCCGGATGGTTGATGCCCGAGGCTCAGCTCAAGGCCGCGACCTCAGGCAACGACGGTGACCTGGAGGTCTACGCACAGCTCGAGTCCACCGTGATGCGGCGAGCCGACAAAGTCTCGGTGGTGTGTGACAACCAGGAGCACGTGACCCTGGGCGAACTCGGTCTACTGGGGCGTCTATCGCGCCGCAACCTGGGCTATCGCTTTTTGCACGTGCTGCCCTCACTTGCCCTGGACTGGAGGGAGTTGTTTCCGCCTCCCGGTAACGGTGTCGCCGGAGCTTCGGATCCCGCCCTGCCCGACGATGCGATCGTGCTCCTGTGGAGCGGGTCCTTCAACGTCTGGACCGACATCGAGCGGGTGTTCGCTCTCCTGGAGGGTCTGATGGAACGCATGCCCCGGCTGCACTTCGTTGCCACCGGGAGACGGGTTCCCACCTACAACGACTCGATCTGTGACCACATCGAGGGCCTGATCGAGGAGGCGCCATTCCGCGATCGCTGCCACCTGCTTCCCTGGCTTCCCTTCCCCGACGCCATTGACTGGTTCAGACGCGCCGACATGGGCCTGTGCATCGACGGCGAGAATCTCGAGGTCCCGCATGGTAGCCGGACGCGCATCGTAGACATGCTGGCACACGGACTGCCGGCTGCCGCCACGGTGGGCACCGAGTTGACTCTCGACCTGCAGCGGGCCGGGGCCATCCTGGCCCTCGATCCCGCCCGGCCCGAAACCTGGCCCGAGGCGCTGAGCCGGGTTCTGTCATCGCCGGCCGAGCTGGAACGGCTCCAGACTGCAGGTCGCGACCACATTTTCGCCCAGTACGGTCTCGAACCCGCCTGCCGTGAGCTCCAGGAATGGCTCGAGAATCCATCCTTCGCGCCCGACAACGACTTCCGGATTCATGCCCTCTCCACGCCGGCAGCACCGCCGACCGAGGGGCCGGACGCCCTTCTGGCACAGGAGCGCCCACTGGCGACCTGGCGTCCCCAGGCCGAGATCGAGGCCATAGCCGCACGGGCTTTGAGTCCCACCTTCGGGCAGCCGGTGACGCGGTTCGCCCGGCGCCTCTTCGGTGCCATGCTCGGCAGGCGGATCACCCGCCTGCCGACACTGGCCGCGTGGAATCTGGGCACCCGCATGTCCAGCTGGCACAGGCTGCCCCATTGGCAGAGTTGGATCGAGGCACTGCAGGCGCGCAACTCGCACAGCCTGGGCGCACGGCTCACGGCAGACGCCGGACGCAGGATCTTCCGCAGGGCGCTGGACAACGGCGAAAACAGCGGCACTCGACGGTCTCTCAACGTGCTTCTGGCACGACACGAGCGCGACATGCCGTCTGGCCTCACTTCCCTGCCCCAGCGCATCGAGGTCGAGCCCTCCTCGGCGTGTAACATCCGTTGCAGGATGTGCCCGTTGGCCCATCACGACGCCCAGGGTTCACTGATGGCGGCCGATCTCTTCGCAAAACTGGTTCCGTTCTTCGACTTTGCCCCGCTGGTGGAGTTCATCGGCCGCGGCGAGCCCACCCTTCACCCCGATCTGCCGGTGTTTCTCGAGGCTGCCACCAGTCGCGGCTCCTTCGTGCGCATGTTCACCAACGGCACGCGCCTGAGCACTGAACTCTCGACAACCCTGGTTCGCTTGGGGGTCAACGAGGTCGTGCTCTCCCTGGTGGCCGGGGACCGACAGGCCTACGAGCGTATTACCGGCGCCGACCTCTTCGACAACGTGGTCGAGAACTTC
>DAOWGJ010000021.1 GCA_030637505.1 Holophagae bacterium | reverse complement strand
TGAAAAAAACGTAGGCATACCGGTGGTATATCGAGGCTTATTGAGTGTACCCAGGGGCCAAGAATTTGGTGCAGATCGCCGCTGAGAATTGCTCACCTCAGGCCCCAGAAGGCCACGGGCGATTCGGCCGGGATAGAATCCACCACTGGCGAATTGCATACGCATCAGCCAAAGAGGTCGATACCCATCTTCGACTCTTGGCCCAGGCAGGGGCCATCGGCAAAGGCCGAACCAACACCGCTCTCGACCTCTTCGATCAGGTTCGGGCCATGACCTGGAGGTTGATCAACCCCAAGGGGTGATAGGCCGGCGACGCCAGAATGGGGCATTTCCCCATTTGGGGCGGCCGGTAGTTCGGTCACTGTGCCCCGTCCCTGCCCACCGTCTCTGTCCCGGCCGCTGATCCTGACCCCGGGGGTGACCGGCCATACGTGAATCGAAGACCATCCTTTTAACCCGTGTAACGTCAGCATTTGTAGGGGCGGACCCCCGTGTCCGCCCGTGTTCGAGTTTCAGAGCGCCCCCGAAGGCCGGGGATGGAGACCAGAGTCCTGGACAGCCGGTAACGTGAGGACAAGTCGACCATAGTGTCGGGAGTGTCTGCAAGTCACCGATGATGGTTTTCTTAACTGGCTTTCAGCACCGGCGCCGGCAGCCTCGTCACTTTCTGCTCCGCCCGAAAAAGATCGGTCGCCTTTTGGGCGTTCAACCAAAAGCCTGCCGACGTTCGAAACGTGGCGCCAAGTCTCAAGGCCATCTCGGCCGATACCGACGTCCGCCCGTTGACCAGCCGGTTGACCACCTTCACATCGCAGCCGAGGTGATCTGCAAGCTGCTTCTGGGTCATGCCAAGGGGGGCCAGGAACTCCTCTCGGAGAATCTCGCCAGGACTCGTCGGTTCTCTAGTTCTCTTCATAGTTTCCTCAATGGTAGTCGCGGATGTCCACATCAGTCGGGCCGGATTCAATCCAACGGAAGACGACCCTCCATTGGTCATTGACCCGGATACTGTGATAGCCGCCAAGGTCACCCTTCAATGCTTCGAGGCGATTTCCTGGGGGTGACGCCAAATCACTCAACTGGTCGGCAAAGTCCAACATATCCAACTTCCTCGCGGCGACCTTTGAGAAACTGGCCCAGCCGGCGCGCTTTGGGATGACACCCTTGAGAAAAAAATGCCCAACAGCCCTATTGGTGAATCCCTGTATTGCCATCCAGAATAACTATACCGCCAGAAGGTATACCTGGTCCAGGTATTTCGAGGCCGGGGATGGAGACCAGAGTCCCGGACAGCGCTTCGGCAATCGAATCTCGGCCAACGGCGTAGGCCGCCGAGGTCATTGCCTCAAGAGGCGAAAACCAATTGAAGCCCGCTCCACCGCCTCTTGAGACAATGCGCCGAGCGGGGGCGCAAAGCGACCCCGAAGGCCGGGGCTCGAATTCAGGGACGGTGGACAGGTCGCCTGCCTCGGTGGGCCAAGGCCCACCCTACATTCTTTTTTTTGTGCCTTTTCGTGCCTTTTTGTGGCTATCTTCCGAGTGTGCTTTGCTGACAGCTGATAGCTGACAGCTGACAGCTACTTATTAACCTGATGCACAGCTTTACCCAGGGCGGCTTCGACGGCCTCCTGGACCGCTTCGGACATCGTCGGGTGCGAGTGGATAGTCAGACCGATGTCCTCGAGGAAGGCGCCCATTTCCAGAGCCAGGGTGGCCTCCCCTATCAGTTCGGAAACACCCTTGCCGACGGCCACAAACCCCAGAAGCTGCCCGGTCTGGGAATCGGCAACGGCCTTGACGAAACCGTCGGTCGCATTCAGTGACATCGCCCGGCCTGAGGCCTTGAAAGCAAAATTCCCTGTGACAACTTCATGGCCCGCTTCACGTGCTTCGGTCTCGCTCATTCCGACGACGGCAATCTCCGGATCGGTGTAGACGACGGCCGGCACGAAGCTGTCAAAAGCCGCAGGGTGTCCACAGATGACCTCTGCCGCCACCTTGGCTTCCTGATATGCCTTGTGGGCCAGCAAAGCGCCCCCGACGACATCTCCGATGGCGTAGATTCCCGGGACATTGGTCTGCATCTTCTCGTTGACGGAGACAAAACCCTTGTCGTCCGTCGCGACGCCAATCGCTTCGAGGCCCAGGCCCGAAGCGTTGGGCACCCGCCCTACGCTGACCAGCACCTTGTCCGCCTCCAGGCGCAGGGTCTGATCCTTGTTGCGATCAGCGGCGATGACAACCGCGGGCGAACCGGATTCCAGCGTTTGAGCCTGGTGGCTGAGGTGGACCTTGATTCCCAGTTTCTTCAGACTGCGCTTGAGCGTCTTGCCGACTTCGGGGTCCATCGTCGGGAAGATCTCCGGCAGGAACTCGACGACGGTGACCTCGGAACCCAGCTTCCGGAATACCGTACCGAGTTCCAGCCCGATGTAGCCGGCGCCGATGACGACCAGTTTCCCGGGGATCTCCTGAAGGCTGAGCGCCTCCCGAGGTCCAATTACGGTCTCACCATCGACGTCAAAACCCGGAAGCGGCATCGGCGACGATCCGGTGGCGATGACGGCCTGCGAGAATTCTATTTCGATCACTCCGTCATCGGTTGCCACGGCAAGGCGACGATCGTCGAGGAAGCGAGCCTCACCCGCGACGACCTCGACACCGTTCTTCTGGAACAAGAACGAGACACCCCCGGTCAACCGGTCGACGATACCGTCCTTCCACTCGACCATCTTCGCCAGGTCGACCGAGACTTTCTCGACCTTCACGCCCATCGCCTGAGCATGCCCGGCTTCGAAGGCCACATCAGCAGCGTGGATCAACGCCTTGGAAGGGATACATCCCTCGTTGAGGCAGACCCCACCCATGCGAGCCCTCTTCTCGACGACGATGACATCCTTGCCCAGCTGGGCCAGGCGAATAGCGGCAACATAGCCGCCCGGTCCTCCGCCGATGACAACGACCTGACACCCTTTTACAACCGATCCAACAACCATCTATAACCTCGCCAACAAGAGATTGGGGTTGGAAATCAACCGGGCAAAAGCAGTCATGAACCGAGCCCCTTGTGCCCCATCGATCCACCGGTGATCGAAGGAGATCGAGAGGTACATCATGTCGCGAATGACAATCTGTCCCTCCCGCACCACAGGCCTCTGCTCGATCTTGTGCAAACCGAGGATCGCCAACTCCGGCTGATTGATAATAGGGGTAGCAAACACCCCGCCCAACGGACCGATGTTGGTGATGGTACAGCTGCCGCCCCGCATTTCTTCGAGCCCCAGCTTGCGTTCTCTCGCTCTGCCTGCCAGGTCGGCGACCTCTCGGGCCAACTGGATCATGTCCTTTGAGTCGGCATCCTTGATCACCGGGACAATCAGACCCTGGGGCGTGTCGACCGCAATGCCGATGTTGTAGTACTTCTTCAGCACCAGTTCACCGGCCTCCTCGTCAACCGAGGCGTTGAAGATCGGAAAGTCCTTCAGGGTTTCCACAAGCGCCTTGACGAAGAAGGGCAGGACCGAGAATTTGACACCGTGCTTTGCCTCGATCTGAGGCTTGAGGTCCCGATAGGCGGCCATCAAAGCGGTTGCGTCTGCCTCTTCGACATGAGTCACATGGGCCGAGATCTGCTTGGAAGATCGCATCGCGCCGGCAATGATCTTACGAAGGTGTGTCAAGGCGACCCGCTCCACAGGACCGTCGGCCGTGATCGTTACATTGGCGGGAACATCCGCCAGTACGGAGGGCGCAGGCGACGGCACCGACGCAACCTCACCTCGTGATGCGCGTTCGACGTCCTCGTCCGTGATTCGACCGCCGGATCCGGAACCGACCACTCTTGACAGCTCGACATTCAACTGGCGGGCAAGAGCCCTGGTCTTGGGCGTCGCCAGGGGGCGGCGATGACCCACCGCTCCAGCGGTTGCGCTCCGGCTGGAATCATGAACCGCGGGCGCCGTAACGGACTCGGAGGCCAACGGCTGGACCGTCTGGCCCTCACCGGACTCCGGCACGCTTTCACCGGCCTCGCCGATTGCCACCAGCGCATCACCGACGTGGATCAAATCGCCTGCCGCGAAGTGAATCTTGAGTATCGTGCCGCCCTTGGGTGACGGCAGTTCGACGACCGCCTTGTCGGTTTCGACCTTGAGCAGCGGTTGATCTTCGGTGACCGTGTCGCCTTCGGCAACAAGCCACTCGACCACCGTACCCTCGTGAATTCCTTCTCCCACATCGGGGAAATTAAACACAAACGCCATCACCGAACTCCTCTTCTTCGTATTCCACCGAAAGCCGACAGCTGATAGCTGATAGCTGATAGCTCCTAATATTCCATCGTCTGCTTCGCTGCCGCGACCACTCGGTCTCTATTCGGCAGGTACAGTTTCTCCAGGTGCGCCAGAGGGAAAACTGTGTCAAACCCACAGACCCGTTGCACAGGGGCTTCCAAGTGCATCAGTGCGTGCTCGTTGATCTGCGCGACGATCTCCGCGCCGAAACCGTTTGTTTTCGGGGCCTCGTGAACGACCACGGCTCGACCGGTCTTGACGACACTTCCGATAAAGGTGTCTCGATCGAGGGGATTGAGGCTGCGAAGATCAACGACCTCGGCCGAAATCCCCTGAACAGCCAAGACCTCGGCGGCATCGTGACAGACCCGCGTCATCGAGCCCCACGCGATCAGGCTGACATCCTCCCCCGTGTGGGCGATCGACGCCGACCCCAGAGGCACGGTATATGCCTCGTCCGGCACCTCCTCACGGAAGGCACGGTAAATCCTTTTTGGCTCCATGAAGAGCACCGGGTCGTTGCTGCGCATGGCAGAGATCAACAAACCCTTTGCATCGTATGGATTGGACGGCACGACAACCTTGAACCCCGGGGTGTTGAGGAACAGACTCTCGTAACTCTCCGAGTGGTGCTCCGGTGGGTGAATGCCGCCTCCGTAGGGCATCCGGACCACCATCGGCGTCGTCATGCGCCCCCGGGTCCTGTTGCGCATCCTCGCCGCATGGGAAAACAATTGGTTGATCGCCGGATAGACAAAGCCCATGAACTGCATCTCGGCAACCGGCCGGAATCCAGTGGCGGCAAGCCCAACCGACAAGCCGATGATGCCGCTCTCGGCCAGCGGTGTGTCGATCACCCTTTCGGGGCCGAACTCCTCGATCAGGCCGTCGGTGGCACGAAAAACGCCTCCGTCGATTCCAACGTCCTCTCCGAGCACAAGGACGGTCGGGTCCAGGCGCATTTCATCCCGCATGGCGTCTCTGACGGCCTGAGCAATCGTCAGGCGTTGCGCTTGGCCACTCATCCATCCACCTCCGCCTTGAGGGCCGCCATCTGCTCTTCGAGGTGGGGCGGCATTTCGTCGTACATATATTCAAAGATCGCCTCGAGGGGCTGCGGCGGCATGGCCTCGAGGGCCTCGACTTGAGCATCAACCCACTCTCGAGCCTCGTCGTCGAGACTCTTCTCCCGCTCTTCGTCCCAGAGACCGTTCGCCTCAACGTATTTCCGCAGCCGGGGAATGGGATCTTTCCCCCGCCAATGCTCCACTTCCTCGTCAGAGCGATATCGGCTGGCGTCGTCGGCGGTCGTGTGATCGCCAAGACGGTAGGTCACGGCCTCGATCAGGGTCGGTCCTCCGCCTGTCCGAGCGCGTTCCAGGGCCTCGGTCACGGCCACGTGAACGGCGAAAATGTCATTCCCGTCGACTTGAATGCCCGGGACACCGTAGGCGTGGGCCTTTTGGGCCAGGGTCTCCGACGCAGTCTGCTTGGACAACGGCACCGAAATCGCCCATTGGTTATTCTGGATAACGAAGACGGTGTTGGTCTTGAAGACACCAGCAGCGTTGAGGCCTTCGTGGAAATCGCCTTCGGATGTCGACCCGTCGCCTCCGAACACTACGGCCGCAGCCTGTTCGCCACGGAGTTTGAGAGAGAGCCCAACACCAGCGCCGTGCTGCCACTGCGACCCGACCGGAACGGCAATCGGGAAGCACCGCACATCGTCGGGAAAGGCAGAACCGCGTTCATCACCGGCCCAATAGGCATAGATTGTGTGACCGGGAATGCCACGCAACACCATGACAGCCTGTTCTCTAAAGGCAGGGATCAACCAATCGCTGTCTTCCATCGCCATGGCCGTAGCGACCTGAATCGCTTCCTGGCCCTGTATCGGCGGCCAAGTGCCCATGCGGCCCTGACGCTGCAGTTTGAGCGCCTTGTTGTCGAAAGCACGCATCAGAACCATGTTGCGGTAGAACTCGATGATCCGATTGGGATCGAGTTCAGGCATCAACTCAGCGTCAACCCGACCCTCAATGTCCAGGATCTCCAGACGTTGCGTCACCGCCTCGTACACTGTTGTGCGCGGCATATTCCCCCCTGTTGTCTTGCCTAAACTGAGCGATTCTCATCGGCGATCTGTACCATTCTCCTTGGGCCCTGGGCACTCTCAAAAAGCCTCGACAGACGAACAGGTATGCCTACGTTTTTTTCAAGCACCAGAGCCTCAAGGACTTGGCACATCTCATCCGCCAGAATCGCTCAGATCAGGCATTGGAAAGGCCGCCACGATCAGTCTTTGGGCGTCCCAATATCCTATTCGCAGTGGAAAACCTGAAAACCCTGTCGAATATTCCCAGCGCTGCGTTTCCGTCTTCCTATTCTCTGCCCCCCCGCGCGAGGTCTCCAGTCGTCGCTTCTCTCGCGAGTTCGATCGGTTCCGGCGCCTTCTCGTGCCTCACTCTCATCTCCAGTGCCTCCGCGAGAGCCTCTTCCACAAAGGGGACGACCTCTTCGGCACGGCCACCCGGCACCGCCTCTCCAAGGCCCTCTTCAATTCGCCGCCGGGAGACCCCGAACGCCCCTGCATAGACCTCCGAGGCCAGGTTGAGAGAGACGGCCGCATGGATCAAGACCGCTCGCGATCTCCGGGCCTGGGCGCATCCGACAACCTTGCGGCCGTCGGCCACCAGGGTGTCCGAGAGTTGATCTTCAAAGCAAATCGGTGACCGATTCCGACCGCTTCGTGGAGGATCTACCAGGTTTTGTCCCTGTCCGCCGGCGGCCTCCAGAGCCGGTGCCAGAGCACCGAGGAAAAGCCCGTACAGCCCGGTGATCCGCTCGGCCCAGCGATGCTCTGCCGGCAAAAAGAGCGATACGGCCAGATCCCGCCTGTGGACGACGCCCGTTCCCCCGGTCATCCGCCGATACACCGGAACTCCCGCCCCCCGACACCAGTCCAGGTCAATGTCTTCGATCTTCTGACCGTAGCCCAGGACGACAACCGGCGATGCCCAGGAATAGAGGAACAACGACACGGCACCTGACGGTGCGCGGTCGAGGAAATCCGACTCCAACGCCAAATCTCGCTCCGGACGACCCTCGAGATCGACGAAGATATTCAAACGGCTGTTGTCAGCAAGAGCACCCACGCCGCAATTCCATCATGAACGACGCCCCAGAGCAAACCATGCTGACACCGAAAAACGCCGAGCCCGTCTCAATAGGAAAATCTGGACGGGACCAGCACGTTCCCGAGGCGGAAACGAGCGATTTTTCGTCAAAGTCGAGGAGATCAAGGGTTTTCGCGGAGGTGTACTTTTGGTACTCCGCACAAGGCAATCCGAAGATTGACGAAGAATTTGAGGAAAAGCGCCGTTTCCGGACGGGAACTCGCCCTGCTACCATGCACTCATGCGGCAGGAGGCGGAACTGGTCCCGTACACCACGACCCGTCTTTCGGGCTCGCCCCTGCTGGTCTTGGCCCCACACCCCGATGACGAGGTATTCGGCGGTGGCCCGATCCTCCTCGAAGGGCTGAGGAAAAAGGCCGCAATTCAGGTGATCATCGCCACCGACGGCGTTGCCCAGGGCAATCCCGAAACGCGACGCAACGAAAGCCGAGAGGCGGCCCGACGGATGGGGACTCCGATGCCGGAGTTCTGGCCCTTTGCCGATCGCAGCCTTTCTCCATCGAATCCTGAGTTCCTGAAACGCATCCGACAGGCCCTGGACGATCACCGACCGGAACTGCTGGTCATCCCCTCGCCGGCCGAACTGCACCCTGACCATCGGGCGATGGCCCTGGCGGTGTACGGCGTTCTCCAAGAAACCGGCCGTTTGGCGTCGTTACCTCAGAACTTTCGAGTGGCGACCTACGAGATTTCGGCCTTCATGCGGCCCAACGCCTTGGTTGATATCACCGACGACTGGACCGTCCTGATGCACGCATCGGAGGCCTTCGGCTCGCAAAATGACATCCAGCCCTACCTCGAGGTGTTGAACGCCGTCGCCGTCGCCCGTCGTCTGACGTTGGATCCAAAGGTCAAACGTGCAGCAGCCTTTTTCGTTGTCGACAAGACCTTCATCGCCTCCGGTACGATCGACATTTGGGCGGCTCAGCAGGGCCCCAGCGCCGATCCGGTTGGACTGCCGCCAGTCTCGCCCCCCTCGCCTTCCTCTGCAGGCCACGCCCGCACCGAGGAACAGCCGGCCTCCCCGGCGGAGACGTCTGACCCCGAGCCAAAATCCGAAAAAACCACCGGCCCGGCGGTGCGCATCTCCGTCGTCGTCCGAACCAAGGATCGCCCCGAACTCCTGAAGGAAGCCCTTCAAAGCCTGGCGGATCAGGACCACCGCCCCCTGGAGGCAATCGTCATCAACGACGGCGGCATCGACGTCACCGACGTCGTGAGGCCCTTTGAGGATCAACTGGAGATCATTCACGAACGCCTGGAGCCAGCAGGGGGCCGCTGTAGGGATGACAATCGAGCGATCGAGTTGGCTACCGGACCATGGTTGGCCTTCCTGGACGACGACGACGTCTGGCTGGGCAGCGGAATTGCCCACCTCCTGGCGTCCGCTCCATCGGACCGGAGCGTCGTTTACGGCAAGGTCACCGCCTATTCTATTGACCCCGACACTGGGGCGGAATCACCCTTCCACACCTTCGGCGCCCCTTTCGATCCGGATGCGCTGTTATTCGAGAATTTCATCCCGATCATCGGTTGCCTGATGCCGCTGGAAGAAATCCGTTTGATCGGCGGCATCGACGAGACCCTGGAATGTTTCGAGGATTGGGATCTTTTCCTCAGGCTCTCCGGTTCCTTACCCTTTGTTTTTGTCGACGTCGAGGTTGCGCGGTATCGGATCTTCGGAGACGGCTTCATTACGGGCGCAGGTGGTCAAGCACTCCAACACCGAGGCCGGACGGCTGTCTACGAGAAACACTGGTCCCTCCTCTCGCCCGAGACTCTCAGTCGAATGCAGTATCACGCAAAGGCGGAAGTACTGCCGTCGGAGGTCGCCAGAGAGACCTCCGCGTGGCGAAAGCGCGTTGAGGATCTTGAACGAGGCAACCGTAACCTCGAAGAGGGTCTCGTTGATCGCGAACGGCATCTCGATCAGGCGAAACGCCGGACAGCAGCCCTACAGGAGGAATTGGAGAACGAACCGACTCGAACCACCTTGGTCTCGGTGATCATCGTCAACTACAATGGACGCAACCATTTGGAGAAGTGTCTTCCCTCCCTCAAACTGACCGAGATGGTCAATATCGAGACCATCGTCGTCGACAACGGTTCTGATGATGACTCACTGACCTGGTTGGCTGAACACCACCCCGAAGTTCGGGTCGTTGAAATCGGGGCCAACGTTGGTTTCGGCGAGGGCAACCGCCAAGGGCTTCTGGCGGCTCGCGGCGGCTATGCAGCCTTCCTCAACAGTGACACCGTAGTCGAACCCGGCTGGCTCTACGAACTGGTGCGCGTCCTGTGCCACGACCCTCAGATCGGCGCCGCGTGTTCAACACTGCGGCTGCTCGAACATCCCGACATTCTCAACGGGCGCGGCGGGGCCATGTCCAAACTCGGCTACGGCTTCGATCGACACTACGGCTGTCCGATCGACCAGGATCACGACATCGAGGCGGTGCAGGACGTTTTCTTCCCGACGGCCGCCGCCATGCTGATGCGCACCCACGACTTTTTGGATTGCGGCGGTTTCGACCGGAAGATGTTCATGTACCACGAAGACGTCGATCTCGGCTGGAGGCTGTGGCTCTTGGGCCGGCGGGTTGTCGTCTGCCGGGATTCGGTGGTTCGCCATCATTTCGGAGGCACGACCCACTCGGCCCGGGGAATGGAGTGGCGGGAGCGGATGGGCAGCCGGCACAACGTCCGGTCCATACTCAAGAACTACGAGATCATCAACATCCTCAAGGCGTTCAAGGGTCTCGCCAAACTCTGGATCGGGATGGGTGCGTGGCGGCACACGGCTCACGTCATTGCGTGGAACGTCTTCAAGCTGCCCACTACCCTCCTCGAGAGATGGAACATCCAGCGGAACCGCCAACTGAGAGATTTTCAGTTGTTCGAACGGGGATTCATTTCGGCGGCGCCCTATCCCGCCCCCCATCCGGAGATTCGCAGACTCTCGGAAAGCGGAGGACCCTGGGTAGAGACTCCTCTTCTCAGACCCGGCCTGCACTCTGCCCTGGGCCGACTTGGGCCCGGCTGGTACCCCCCACACCCGATAGGCCGGGACTCCGTCCGCCCATTTTGCGGCGATGCCCGGTGCGGCTTGAAAGTTGTTCCAGGCGCCACCGGCGCCGTCGAGGTCGACATCCACGTCCCCGAGGATGCGATACGGCGCGGCAGCGTCACCCTCGGGGTCAACGGCATCGAGACCTCGGTGCCACTGACCGGGGCGATGTGGCAAACGATCCGCCTCGATGGGGTTCAGGCCGACGACCAAGGCACTCTCTCCGTGCGGCTGCAGGCACCGCCCTTCAGGCCCCACCAGATCTTCAGAAATTGGGACTTCCGACGTATCGGGGGCGCCGTTCGCCTCGTTGCTTTCAAGCCCGACCGGCACGAGCCGGCGATCGCGCCCGATGGGGTCTCGGTGGTCATCACCACCTTCAAACGGTGGCCGGTACTTGTCTTGACCCTGGATGCCCTTCGCGCTCAGGACTGGCCGAGGCTTCAGGTCATCGTCATAGACGACGGGTCGGGCGACGAGACCTGGGAGGCTCTCCAACAGTACCGGGACCTCCACGCCGACAACTTCCGGCTGACGATCGATACCCAGGAAAACCAGGGCCAGGGTATGGCCAGGAACAACGCCTTACGCCTGGTTGAAGAGCACTTCGTCCTCTTCCTCGGAGACGACATCATTCCCCAACCCGGAATGATTCGCGCTCACATCCAGCTTCACCAAACGCTCGGGGAGCCGGCGGCGATCGTTGGTTTCACCGACTGGTACAGGAAGGAGATGACGGTCACGCCGTTCATGGAGATGGTCAATTTCGAGGGCCACCAATTCGGCTTCAACCATATGACCTCGAGAGCCGACCAGCCGTTCACGTGTTTTTATACCTCGAACATCTCTATCAGCAGAACGATTCTGGGCGACGAACC
>DAOWGJ010000065.1 GCA_030637505.1 Holophagae bacterium | reverse complement strand
TGGTGATCCATCGCCGCCCAATCTGTGTCTCGAAGCGACGGCAGCGAATGACGGCCGCCAGGGCGATGCACCCGATGGCGGCGCAGACGGCCCCAAAGGCTTCGATTGCCGGTCCCGCCGCGAGAACCATAAGGGTGATGCCCCCAACGGTGAGGATCAAGCCCACCAACCATCCCACCAGCCGAACAAACCCTTTAAGAGGCACACCCTCGAAGTGCTCGGGGACTTCAACGTCGTCGTCGGCCAGGGCACGTCTCAGGTAAATCGGCATGACTTCAGGTTAACGCATCATAACCGTCCTGTTCGTTCGGCCTGGCAGCATGGCATCAAATCGTGACTGAGTGCGCGCTCTAAAGGATCCGCTGCCAAAACACCAGACACGCATAAGGAATTCGAAAAACTGGTGATTTTTGTGCTATTCTTTTATGGCAGAAAAGGAGGGTCTGGCATGAGCATGACCAGATTCAAGAAGCTAAACCTGCCGTTGCCGGAAGAGATGCACAAGGCGCTGTTTGCGGAATCCAAACATGCCGGCATCCCGGCAACGCGCCTTGCCCGTTCCGCCATCCAAGACTGGCTTGATCAACGGCGACAGGAAAAGCGCCAGGAGGAAATCCACCAGTTCGCGATGGAGAATGCTGGAGGTCATCTCGACCTGGACCAGTGTTTGGAAGCCGCGGCAACCGATGAGTTAATCCTGGCGTTCGAGGAACAGGAATGAAACGCGGTGACCTCTTTTGGGCCGAGTTGAAACCCCGGTCCGGCTCCGAACAAAGAGGCCGTCGCCCTGTTGTCATCGTCTCGAACGACGGATTCAACTCCGTCCCAAACTGGAGATCCGTCATAGTCGTTCCGGTGACCACCTCGAAGCGACAGGCCGGTCGCAGCCCAACGACAGTACCGATCGTAACCAGGGCCTCGAATCTGACCGATGATTCCATCGCCGTCTGTCACCAGATCACAACGCTCGACCGATCCAAGATCCAAACCCACATAGGCGCATTGACCGAAGCCTCAATGAGGGCGATCGAGAACGGCATCGCTGCGGCTTGCGATCTCGGACCCCTCACTCAATAGATGGACCACCACCTCATCCAACGGGCTGCAGAGGCAATCAACGGTGCCGACGCACTTCTGATCTGCGCCGGCGCCGGCATGGGCGTGGACTCCGGTCTCCCGGATTTTCGCGGTAACGAGGGCTTCTGGAACGCCTATCCTCCGCTCCGAGACTTGGGTATCTCCTTTGTCGAGATGGCCAATCCCGGCTGGTTCGAGCAGGACCCAACCCTGGCGTGGGGCTTCTACGGTCACCGGCTCAATTTGTACCGCAATACTGTTCCCCACCGCGGGTTCGAGATTCTCAAGACCTGGGCTGAGAAGATGCGGCTCGGATGTTTCGTCTTCACATCCAATGTCGACGGGCATTTTCAGCGGAGCGGATTCTCCGACGACTCTGTTCTGGAATGCCACGGTTCCCTCAACCATCTGCAATGTTCGAGCCCCTGCGGCTACTCCATTTGGTCCGCCCGCACCACCGAGGTCGAGGTCGACGAAAAAAGCTTCAGGGCCGCCGGTTCCCTCCCCCACTGCCCAGATTGCGGCGCTCTGGCACGGCCCAATGTCCTGATGTTTGGCGACTATGGCTGGGTGCCGCATCGATCTCACGCCCAGGAAAGTCGATTCAAGCAGTGGCTGAGTTCAACCGCCAACCGAGGCCTGGTGGTTATCGAAATGGGCGCAGGCACCGCCGTGCCGACGGTCCGTTACGCAGCCGAAAGGGCAATCGATTCGGCTGGAGGCGCCTTGATTCGTATCAATGTCCGGGAACCTCAGGTCCCCCGTGGTGAGATCGGCATCGCAGCGGGGGCGCTGGAAACGCTGGAGGCGATCGACGCTCTGATCAGCACAGCCGCGCGCCCTGAAGGACGCGCCTACGCTGAACTCTCTGAACCTTAATAACCCAGAATATGTAGGCGGGTCCTTCACAGGCTGTCTCAAAAGACCATTATTGAACCTTGGGAACATCTGAGGCGAGGCGTTTTCGAAATGTGGATGGTCGTGGTCGCACAAGCTAAAGCATGCGCCTACATATAGAAACGGGCTGTAGTCGGGTCCTTCAGGGCCCGGTCCGCTCACCGCCTTCTCTCGGTGGTTTGTTGATCAAACCGACCATCTGCCGGTTTCGTAACCAGATCACCGGATCGGGAGCCCCCTGGTTGCCGATAAAGGTGAAGTCCGTATCGGGAACCTCATCCCCATCGAGATCGGCAACGAAGGTCCTGGAATAGACCTGATACAGAGGAGATTCGATCGCTTCCTCCGGGTTCCACCGGGGGATCAGGTTAAGATCCAGGCCCGCACCTGACCAGGTAACCTCGGCTGCCCACCGGCGCCCGACGACATCGACGATGTCGTACGAGCCGGCGAAAGGGCCCCACGTCGAGGGGTCGGTCGTGTAGTCAAGGGATTCGTCGTCGAGGTCGAGAACCGCATCGGTGATGCAGTAGGCGGCGCCGGACAGCGACTCGAAGGTGTTGGCCAACACCGCCACCGCGAAGTCTCGCTCGGGGACCCACAACAAGGCCGTCCCCCAGCCCGGTATGTTGCCACCGTGCTGTTTGAGCTCGACCCCGTTGAAGGTCTCTGAAAACACACCCAAACCGTAGAATTGACCGGGAGAGTAAAGGAGCGAGACATGGTGCGCCTGCATCGAGGCGGCGCTCTCAGAACTGATCACCCCTTGGCCACCCTCCATCAACAGGTCCGCCCACTGCACCAGATCGCCGGCCGTTGAAAAAGCGTAGCCGGCCGGCGCCGCGGCCCCATTATCATAGTCGTCGGGGTCGTAAGTGGACTCGATGCCCGAGACGGGATTGGTGTAGTGACCCCACGCCCAGTCGCCCCAAGCCATTACTGCGGCGGGATCAAGCGTCGTTGAAGTCATCCCCGCCGGCGCCCATACGTTGTCAGCCATGTACCGCTGATAGGGAATGCCGCTCGCCCGTTCCGCGACCAGGCCGGCGATCATGAAGTTGGGGTTTGAGTAGTTCCAGAATGCCCCCGGTGCGGCGTGCAGCGACGTCGTATCCTGGTTCTCGACCCAGTCGGACAGCGCCTGATCGCCGGTTTCACCGTCAATGAAGAAAAATCTGTCGGGAAAACCCGAAGTGTGCGTCAGGAGGTGGTGGATCGTGATCTGGTCGCTCCTCCAGGGAGGTGCGATCTCGAAGTCGGGAATCAACCGTGTGACCGGATCATCGAGGCTGACGCGGCCGGCATCAACCTGCTGCATCACCGCAGCCGCCGTCATCATCTTGGTGACCGACCCGATACGAAAGACCGTCTGCGGAGTCACCGGGTCGTCCAGGCCGCGCTTCTTGACGCCGTAGCCCTGTTGATAGAACAATTCGCCGTCAACCACGACCGCGACAGCGACGCCCGGAGTACCCACAAGGCCCATCGCATCTTGAACACACTGGTCGATCTGCGCCCGGTCATCAGTTGCCTTTGCACTAAAGATCGTCGGCATCCGTGACGCCGTGGGCGAACCCGGTCCGAGCAACGATTTCGCCGGAACAACGGATAAACCTACGACATCTCGTGAAAGGTCCGTTGTATCTCCTGCATCACCGGGTACCGGAAATGCTGAAAGCCCCATCGCCAGCATCCAGGTGGAGACCTGAGTCAACCTCTTACTGCCCATCACAACCCCCATCTCTGTTATACGGCTCGGCGGACTTTCGGGTTGCCCGAGGTGCGGGTTTGACTACGGGACGTATTCCCCGCCGTATTTATCGGTGCCGGTCAAATCTACCTCGCCGTCAGCACCACCGTCATCGAGATCTCCTCGTCGCCCCTCAATATCTTGACCGGCACCTCGTCTCCCGGCTGCCGGGCCTTGAGGATGCCCGAAAGCGAGCGGAGGCCTTCGACAGGCTTGCCATCCAGTTCGAGTACGATATCTCCGGGAACGATTCCGGCCTTGTCCGCAGCCGACTCCGGCGTCACCGCCTGGACCTTGACGCCGGGGCCCTGATGGCCGAAATCCGGCATGGTCCCCAGGCTTGCCCGGCGGCCGCCCTCGCCTCTACCTGGAGCCCCACCCGGATGCCCTCCCGCCGATGCCCCGGGCGCGGCTGCGCTGATGGTCACGGTCAACGGATCCTTACGATCGGCCAGGTAGGTGACGGTCTCCTTTGCGGCTTCGGTGACGGTCGCCATGCCTTCGAGGTCCAGTTTCTCGATGGTGTCCGACGGGCGATGGTAGTCGGCCGTCGGTCCGGTGAAGAGTTGTACTGCCGGGATGCCGGCCTCGATGAAGGCGCCCTGGTCCGAGGCATCCAGCGGCTCGGTGACGATCTTGACCGGTGCACCGGTGGTGTAGCCGACACCCATGAAGATGAAGCGCCACTCCCGGGCGGTATCGGAATTGAGCACGAAGAGCGCGCCCTCCTTGAGCCGGCCGACGGTATCCAGGTTGACCGCGGCGAAAGGCTTGACGCCGTCCGCAAGGCTCTTGACCCAGTGGCGGGCGCCGACGAGACCCACCTCTTCCGCGGTTGTCACGAGGAAGATCACCGACCGGGGACGCGGACCCTCCGCCTTGAGCGCCCGAGCCAGTTCCAACAGCACCGCAACGCCGGATGCATTGTCATCGGCTCCCGGATGAACCTGCCCCTCGTTGCCCTCCCGGACGTCGGGCCACCCGTGTCCCAAATGATCCAGATGTGCGACAACGACGACCGGCTGGTTGACTAGGGTCAGATCAGTCCCGGGAATCTCGGCTGCGAGATTCGTCAATTCCATCTCCCGTTCAGGCTTCCCGCCTCGATAGGACCAGACCTGCCGCATGCCCTCGGCGCCGCCTGACAGGCCGATTTCCGTGAATCGCTGTTCGACCCAATCGGTTGCTTTGGCAAGCCCCTCGGAGCCCAGGCCGCGCCCTTCGAGCGCGGGGTCAGCCAGGAACCGCACTGTCTTACCGAAGTTCTCGGCCTCGTACACCGGAGGCAGCTCTGCCAGCGGCGCCCTCTTGGGCAACACCAGTTCGGGCAACGGACCGTCTGAGAGATTGCGGACCAGCGGCGACCCGGCCGGCGTCCACATGCCTTTTGTCGTATTGGACGGCTCCGGGCCCTTGAACGCCAGGTAGGAGTACTTCTGGTAGTGGGGCAGCTTGCGGGCAAGACCGGCAATCGCCTCGACGGGTGAAGCGCCGACCCAACCAACCGCGGTCGTCGGATCGGTCTTCCCGCGGGCCACCAGCACAGTACTGTGGTCCGTCCGCGCCACCAGTTCCTCAGGAAGCGTGAGACCCTCGGAGTCTAATGTGACGCCCTGAGCCTCGAGCCGGACGGCGACCTCACCTGCGAACCGATTGTTCCAACCCAGAACCCAGGTCGGCGATTCGGGCAGGAATTCGAGCCCTGAGTCCAAAACTACTCGAGCCTCAGCCGGGGCGGCCCAGCCCGAAGCCAACTCGCGCCACGCGGCCGACTCGTCCGCCGGGGCGCTGGAGGGAATCACGTAGAGCACATCGTCGGCGCCCATCAGCGTCGAAAGTGCCGGAGGCACTTCGAGGGGATCCAGCCGCCGCATGACGTCAAACGCCGGATCGACATCGACCCTCAGAGGCCTGGACACACAGGGGACCCGGAGCCTGCAGTCCCCCCCGCAGGTGCCCGTCTCCACCCAGATGGCCTCGTCGTGACCCTCCATTGTGACGGCGATCGGCAGGGCCAGCGGGAAGGCATCTCCGCCATCGACCGTCTGAGTGACCTCCATCTCCAACAGCCATGGATGCTCCGGATCGTCGGTGGGCTTGACTTGGACTTCGGCAATCTCGAGCTTCGGCGCGCCGGTCCGGGTTGTCCATGCCTCGACGAAGTCCTCCCAGTGGCCGGCGCCGACTGCGGCAAAGGCCGCCGCGATCTCCCCGAAGGAGACCCGTTTGAAACGTTGTTGCAGGTAAAACTCGTTCATGCCCTCCAGGAATTTCTCATCGCCGACGCTGTGCCGCATCATGTGAAACAGCATCAGGCTCTTGCCGTAACCGACCGCCTCGGAGGCCCCTGAGTGCCGGGAATGGAACTCCACGAGAGGGAAGTCCTCCTCGGCCGAAACCAGATCGGTGAATTTCTT
>DAOWGJ010000135.1 GCA_030637505.1 Holophagae bacterium | reverse complement strand
CGAGGCACCCTTGGTCACCAGGATGTTGGTGCAGGCGGGCAGCTCGAGCGGGATCACGAGCAGCAGGGCTGCGACGGTGAGGATCCGGATACTATTGGCGAGGCTCATGGGGACTCCTTCAGCCCAAAACCGGGCCAGTGGATGGTAGCAGGAGATCGGAGTCGACTATCGAGCATCAAGCATCAAGGTCGAGTATGGAGTATCGAGTTTCACCCCATCTTTGACCTGACCGCCTCAAGCTTGTCGTCCATGGTCTGCGTTCGGTCGGTTCGGGTTCCAAGGCGCATGTTGGTGGCGACTCGGGGCGCGCCCATGCCGTGCAGGACCTCATGGCACCTCTTCAAAGCGGCCATGACTTCGTCCCACTCTCCCTCGATGTTGGTGCCGTTGGCGTGCAGGGTGGGGTCGAGCCCGGCGTCGATGAAGACCTGTTCGCAGGCGGCGACGTAGCGGGACAGGGAAAGACCCACTCCAATGGGGATGATGGCGATATCGACAATGACGCGCATGTGACCTCCTGGGGTCAAGAGTACTGTAGCCATGAGTTCCTATAGATTCTTGGGAAGAACCCTGGCTGAAGTTCAGAAACTGGAAACTCGAAACTGGAAACTTGACTCTGATATTTGGCCGTGCCGGTAAAGGTCTTGAGTTGAGTGCTCAAGATATCAAGTACTCGGGCAAATTGTTCTACCTCAGTGTCCGACAGGAGTAGCGAGGGCCGGGAAATTTAATCTCGCTGATCTCTTCTATGCCATCGTTGCTCATGAGGAACTGCCGGCCTGCAGTTTCCAGTTTCCAGTTTCTAATCCCAGTTTCTAATCCCAGTTTCGAGTTTCCAACGATGCGGCTTGACCACTCTGGGTTGTATAATTTTCTTTTACGCTACACTACCGCCAGGGGGTTGATGATCGAGAACCTTGAACTCTGGTTGGTCCGCCATGGCGAGACGACCCGCAGTGTGGCCCGTGAAATCGCCGGGTGGAGCGACCCGCCCCTGACGGAACGGGGACGACGCCAGGCGAGAGCCCTGCGCCCCAAACTGAACGGTGAGCTGTTCGACGGCGTTTGGTGTTCGGATTTACGGCGGGCGAAGACCACGGCCGCCCTTGCCTGGGGAGAGGCCGCCCCCGACCCTCGGCTGAGAGAGTTCAACTTCGGTGAGATGGAAGAGGCGCCTTTCGAGGCCATCGATCCGGGATTGGCAGCCCAGGCGATGCGGTTCAGGGATTTTCATGCTCCGGGTGGGGAGAACAACACCGTCTTCAGGGCCAGGCTCGAGGACTTTCTGGGAGACCTGCCGCCGGGTCGTCACCTTCTCTTCGTCCACGGCGGCGTCATACGTTCACTGGTGCAGGATTTGGGTATTGACCGGTTCGTTGCCACCTGCAGTGTCGTTGGGGTTGACTGGTCGGCGCAGCGCCTCCTGTTCGTCGACGAGCCCGAGAATGCCGAGCCGGTGTTCGAGGGTTAGGGTCCTTTTTGGGGGACTCTCATTGCCCTCGAGTCTTTCAGGCGCCTGATCGAGGATTTGATTGAGGAGTTTTTTCCCGTCTTCCGAATCCGGAATCAGGCCGGGTTTAACCAGACGGGCGGTCAGTTCCACCCACCTCGTGTCGGCCTCGAAGACCTCGGCCATCGCCGGCACGACGCGAAAGACAACTATCGATGGTTGGCGCATGCATTCCTCACTGAGTTGGAGACCCGTTATTATACTGGAACCGTGAGTTCGCACATTTCCACATTCGAGCATATGATGGAACGGTGACGATTGTGTTTCAGGTGTTTGCGGCGTCGTGGTCTCTCCTGGGAGAGATGGCTCCCTATCTCCTGTTCGGATTCTTGGTCGCCGGGTTGTTGTCAGTCTTCGTCTCGCCGGAGTGGGTGGAGCAGCATTTGGGCCGCAAGGGATTTGCCCAGGTTGCCAAGGCCAGTTTGTTTGGGGTTCCATTGCCGCTGTGCTCGTGCGGGGTTCTGCCTGTTGCGGCATCCTTGAGACGTCACGGCGCCGGCAAGGGGGCGACGACGGCGTTTCTGCTCTCGACCCCCCAGACCGGGGTCGACAGCATCGCGGTCACCTGGGCTTTGCTCGGGCCCGTGGTCGCGGTCATTCGACCGCTTGCGGCCTTCATCACCGGCATCGCCGGCGGCATGGTGGTTCAGGCTGTCGAGCCGGACGAGGGACCGCAGATCTTGCCGGAGCAGGATGGAGAGTGTGCGGATTCGTGTTGTTCTTCAGAAGGGGAAGAACACCCCTTGCTCAAGGCCCTGCGTTACGGGTTCGTGACCCTTCCCCGGGATATCGGAAGGGCGCTGTTCGTTGGACTGCTTCTGTCCGGTGTCATCGCCGCATTTCTCGGGCCTGATCATGTGAAAGCCGTCTTCGGGGGAGGCATCCTGCCTTATGTGGTGGCGATGGCCGTGGGGATTCCGTTGTACGTCTGTGCGACCGCCTCAACCCCGATCGCTGCCAGCCTGATCGGCGCCGGCCTGTCTCCCGGTGCTGCACTGGTCTTCTTGATCTCTGGTCCGGCTACCAACGTTGCCTCGGTGACGACCTTGCTTCGGGTTTTGGGCCGGAGGGTGGTTGCCGTATACCTGGCCACGGTAGTGGTCGGGTCATTGGCGACGGGTTTGGTGGTTGATTTCCTTTTGGGCGGGTGGGTTCTGACGGGAATGCCGGCCGCGGCAATCGAAACGGCGCACCGTCATGGCGATGGGACGATGGCGATGGGCTGGGGGTTCAAGGAGATTTGTGCAATCGTGCTGCTGGCCGTTCTGGCGGGGGCGATGTGGCCCCGTCGTTCCCAAGCCTCTGAAGAGAACCCAACTGCCGAGAACCACGAGGAGAGACTGGAGTTGTCGGTTGGTGGGATGCGTTGCGACGGGTGTGTGACCAGTATCGGGCGTGCCTTGCGTGAGGTTGAGGGTGTCAGGAACGTCACGGTCGATCTGTCGACTGCGAAGGCTGGGGTAACGGGAACGGGGCTTGATGCAGAGGTTTTGTGCGCTGAGGTCAGGGCTCTGGGATTCGACTGCGAGTGATATTCTCGCAATGATGGATACGCTGGGCCAAGGCCGACGGGTTGTCGTTGTCGACGATTCCTTGCTGCAGTGCGTTTTGTGGCGACGAATGCTGGAAAGGCGTTACCCGGACCGTGCAGTGGTGGAAATCTACACCGATCCCGTCGAGGCGGTCGGTGTTCTCCGGCCCGACATCCACCTGATGCTGCTGGATTGGGAGATGCCGGTGATGGACGGCATGGAGGTCTTCGAGGCGGCCGTTGCAGCCGGCGTCAATCCCAAGCGCATTATCATCTCGTCAAGCCACCCCGCCAAACGCCTCCACGAAGCCTTCGACTGCACGGCCTGCCTTGCGGTGATCGAAAAGGTGGAGCCTGAGCAGCAGGCGGCCTTCTTGATGATCCTTGACAGCATTATGAAGCGCTGATTCAGTCCCGCCGGAGAGGATGCTGCCAACGCAATTCGTGGACTGTCGGCTCAGCCAAGAGTTGACAGCTGAGAGCTGAGAGCTGACAGCTGATAGCTCTTACTCCCCCGTCTTCATCCAGAGATAGGTCATCTCCAAGGCGGTCATCCGGGCCTTCTGGCCGTGGTCGGCCGCTGCGGCGTGGCCGCCCTCGGTGTTCT
>DAOWGJ010000013.1 GCA_030637505.1 Holophagae bacterium | reverse complement strand
CCCCGGGGCAATTCGTAGAACGAATTGCATGGCGGTCGTATCGCCCGCCGGGTCTTTTGATACAATTTCGGCAATGGTCAAGTCACCAACCGGACGGTCAATTCCCCTCTCGGTCCACCATTTCAGTTGGCGATTCCTGGAGGCTTTGGACGGTATCGCGCGAGGCCTCTGGGCGGGGCTTTGGCTGGGCCTGTTGTCCCGGGAGCAACTCCATAAAATCGATCAGCTCTCCTACGGAGCATCAAAAAGCTACCCGGGCTCCGAGTACAATCTCTCGGGCCTCTACGGCTGGGAGGCCCAGGCCGTCGACCGCTATTTTCGGGGCTGCCGACGCCTTGTGGTCCTTGGCGCCGGCGCCGGGAGGGAGGTCGCACCGCTACTGGATCGAGGCTTCGAGATCAAGGCCTTCGAATGCCACCAGGGCCTGCGTGAAGCCGGCAACAGGCTACTGGCTGATCAGGGGCCTCAGTTTTCCATCCAATCGATGAAGCGCGACCGCTGCCCCGAGCTCAAAGGCGCCTTCGACGGCGTCATCATCGGATGGGGCATGGTGACACTGGTGCAGGGACGCCCGACCCGTTTGCGATTGCTGAGAGACCTGCGCTCCGCAGTTCCTACCGACGCTCCGATGCTGATGTCGTTTTACGTACTCGGGGGCCCACAGAGGCGGTATCGCATCGCGGCCCGGATTGGAAACGCTATTCGCGCCGTCTTGGGCCGCGATCGTCTCGACTTCGGTGATTTTCTCTCCCCCGGCTTCGCCCACTTCTTCACCCGAGAGGCGATCGAGGAAGAACTCCGAGAAGCCGGATGGCGTCTGGAGTTCTTTGACCGGCGAACCTATCCGCACGCGGTCGCAATCGCCGAGAACGAGCGGAGTTGAAGCGCCCTGTTAATGCAATTCGTTCGACGAATTGCTACGCCACGAATGTCTCTTGATACCCGTCCGCAGGAATCTCAGCGGCGTCGAAACCCTCGACGGTCAACCAGGCGTGACCGTCCTTCGTACCATCGACAGTACGAACACCCAGGTGAAACTCAGGTTCCAGACCGCAGCGCGACCAAAGATCGAGCAAGAGATAGGAGCGTTTGAGGCAGGACCGGAAGCCCCGGGGAGGCAACCACCGGTACCAGCGATTGACCACCTTCTGAAAAGCCTCAGGTCTCCGAAGGCCTTTGGGCAGAGTCGGAACCCGACGAATGCGCTCGATCAGCTGATCCAGCGGCAGGCGCCGGCACAACCAGGCAACTCTCATGGCGGCCATAATGACCACGAGGGGCGCCAGGAGCCGTGCCGCCATCACGCCCCCCGCCTCCACGCCTCTTCCTTGGCTTCGGCCTGGGCGCAGGCATCTTCAGAAGGGCCCATCAGATCACCGTCCTCGACCAGGGCCTGGGCTGGGCAACGCCCGCAGTAGGCGAACTTATCGCAGGTTGAGCACGTCTCCAGATCAGCTCGGGTGATGCCCCGGAGATTCTCGAACCACGAAGAGCTTTCCCAGACCTCGCGAAAGGAGGTCTTGAGCACATTACCGGCGACGACCGGCATGACGTTGCAGGCCAGGACGTCCCCCGCTGAGGTGATATTGGCGTAGCGCACACCCGCCGCACACAAAGGTCCGTCCTCCCTTGAGGGATCCACACCTTCGACGCCGCAGCCCAGGTCGGGACTTTCAGCAAAAATTACCGGCAACGCTTCGTCGGGCAACCGCATCTTAATCGGTTCGGGATCGCCATCCTTTTTTGACAGGATCTTGGCGAACGAGCTGCCGACGGCGCCGATCTCGCGGGCAAAGTCCAGGGCCCCCCGGTAGCTCTCGCGGTTGAGGGTCATCACCGGGATGTTGAGTTCCAGTTGAAGGCCTTTCCGCCGCACCAACTCGATGCCACGAAGTGTCGCATCAAACGAACCTGGTTTCTGCGTGATCGCCTCGAAAATGCCCTGGTCGTTAGCGTAGAAACTGATCTCGACATAAGCCTGAACCTCGGCCAACTGGTCGGCAATCTCTTCGTCGATCATGGCCCCGTTGGTCAGAACGGCCAGGGAGAATCCCAGCCGTCTTGCCCTGCGAGCAATGTCGATCCAGTCCTTTCGAAGCAGAAATTCGCCGCCGGTGAACACCAGGTACAAGGTCCCCATATCCGCCAGCTCGTCCAGCAACTCCATCACCCGTTCGGTCGTCAACCTATCCGGCGCCTGAAAGTCCGGAATGTAGCAGTGTTGACACCGGAAATTACAGTGGTGGGTCAGTTCGATGACGACCTCAAGGGGAATACATTCCTTCGCAGCACGCCCGACCAAACGGCTGAAGTGGGGAGTTCGGTCCATCAGAATCCGTCCGTCATCGTTGTCCACACAGACGGTTCCGGCCGGAAGGCCAGCCGATATATCGGGATGTTCCGACAGACATCCGCCAGCGTTTCAAACAACTTTCGCATCAAGGTGGGATGCTCGACCGGCCAATAGATATGCCGCCTCAGTTCCTGGATCGCCTCCGAAACAGCCATCGGCGTTCGCCGATTTACCGCACCATGCTCGAGAATGAAGACCGCACCGAGGGGAACCGATCCGGGGCGAGCCTGCCAGAAAGGCAGCGACCGCACCTCGACTCCTGAGCCGACGGCCAGCCGGACCATCTCGTCGCACAGCGCCGCTTCGGGGAACAGCGCCGCTATGGTGCTCTTGCCCGAGCCGCTGACGCCGCAGCACAAAAGGCCCCGGTCTCCGTCCGAGAGCAGGGCGCCATGCACCATCAAGTCCGGGGCGATAACCGAGGGCAATAGCGTCCTCAGGACACCGTCGAGCACGTCGGTCCCCCGCCTCGCAGCGACCTCGGCGCTTCGCCCGCCGGGATGAACGATCGACAGGCACCCGTGCTGCGCCGTCATCTCGGCTTCATCGCCCGTGTGGGTGATCGTGATCTCAGGCCGAGCCCCGTCACACACGAACGAGCCGTATCGGCCATGGGCCTCGGACAACCAGGATCCACTGCCACTTCTGACCTCGACAACCGTCCCGCCGAGGTCAATCAACAACCGGCCGTCAGAGATGACGGCCGGTGCGAGGTTCTTATGATCGGTCCGAGGATTTCGGATCATAGGGGACGGGCTCACGAACCCCCCGGATTCTGGTTGCACTGGTGACTCTGGCCCGGCACCAGATGGCACTGGCCGGCGAACTGCTGGAGTTCTTCCCGCCACTCAATTCGGGGAAAGTCGACGACGGTGTCGCCCTTGGAGGCTTCGGACAATTCGCCGGCGACATCAACCAGGCCCTCTTCGGCCAGATCGGCAACAAAAAGATGGACGCCGTTGATGACGTCGGCGCCCATCGGGGCGCCTTTGGAAGCGATCGCCTCGAGGGTTTCCAAATCCTGAGGTTCGGACAGGGATTCCCAAATCCGTCCGGCAGTACCGTCCAGTCCGAAAATCCTGTGCCGGGCAAGGTGGATCACAACCATTTCGTCACCGACCTTGCGCCACGCTACCCCCTGATTTCGCTCAATCTTCATCCACATCTCCAGCTCTCACCGCTCCCCAACCGGAGAACGGCCGTATTGTATATCAAAAAAATCTACTGCCCGATGCCGAAACTCATGGGACGGAAACACCGCAGCTCCACGCCGTCGACCATACCGTTGACCCGCCACATGCCGTACAGTGAACTGGTCACGATCGAGGTACCCCCAACTGGGAAGCGGACCTCGATCGAGGGCGCCAGTTCGCCGGCGACACGGGTGATCTCGGGCACCGCAACTGTCACCGGATAAGGATAGCCCGGAAGCCGCCTGGTCTGTGTCCCCTCACGCCCGATCTCCGGAGTCACCGGTACGTCGATCTGACGGTAGAGGTGGCCCGCCGGAGTATAGAACTTCAAGGAGATCACATGCTCCTCCTTGAACGTATCCGGGAGCACCACATGGACCCTGAGGTCCGTGGTCTTGACCGCCGAGTACTTGGCGTGGTTGAAAACGTCGGGTTCTTCAACCGAGCTGATTTCAAACCTGGGGCAGAGGTCTTCGGCACCTACCACGCCTGCCGTCGCCACAGCGGCGACCATGACGGCGATCAACGGTACGTATTTCATTATTTTCATCATTCCTCCTACTGCAGGGGCAGGGTCACGGCGTAGACCGACCCGTCCTCGGCCCCGACATATGCCAGGCTGTTGATCCAGTCATACCCGGGACTCCCGACCGTAGCGGTCCCGGCGCCCATCACTACCGACGTCACAATGCCGCCGCTGGTCGGATTCAGTTGATAGAGCCGGCCGTCATTTGAACCGACGTACATCGCCCCCTGATCGGCCAGGGTCAAGGGAATGGACGGTCCGCCCACGCCGCTCTGCTGCCACTCGAAGGTGACCGAAGACCCGTTGTCCGTCAGAGCCCACACGCTCGTTGTGGTTGCGAAAAAGACCTTGCGCGGCGCCACTTGGAATTCGAAGTCGACGTAGCCCTTGACCGGACCGTCGTCGGTCACATATTTCCAGTTCCTGGCGCCGGTCGCGGGGTCAAGCGCCAGGACGACGCCCGCGTTGGTGCCGACGTAGAGCACGCCGTCGAAGAGCACCGGTGCGGAGTCGATGTCTCCAAAGGCCTGGGACCAGACCAGGGATGCGGCCGAGTCCGTGAAACTGATGCACCACAGGGTCTGATTCGACCCCGAGGGATTCTCCCGGCTGGCGAAGTAGAGCCTATTGTTGGCGTAATCCACCGTCGCGCCGGAGGAGATGATGCCCATTGTTCCTCCGAAATTCCATGCAGGCGAACCATCCGCCAGATTGATGCCATACATCGAGTTGCCGCTGCCGGCGACCCGCGAACCCGCGAAGAGCAAATCGTAGGCGCCGCCGAATGCCGTAAACATGCCCGCCGGCGCACCCTGCACCAGACCGTAGTTGGTGGTGCTCTGCCACAGGGTCTGCCCAGACTTGGCGTCGACCGCGTAGACGTGACCGTCCTGGCTGCCCAGGAAGGCCACCAGATCGGCGGTACCCACGGTCGTCGGAACGATCGGCGGCCGCGCCTGGGCGGGGCCGTTCATGCCCATCGGCAGCCAATCGAACGGCGCGGTCCGCGGCCAGTCGCCGCCACCCGTCGTCGAATTCATACCGTGCAACACCCGGTCGTTGGACACACCGTAGGATGCACCCGTGCCTGCGGCGCCGGGATAGAGCCCCGGAGGCGCCAGGGCGGTCGCCGAGGTGTGATAGGCCCACTTGGTCGGTCCTGTCGTGTCGAAGGGCCGCGCCGTCACCGTCTGGCGCGAGGAGTAGTCACCCGAGCCATTGTCGACAAAGGCGGCGTAGTAATAGTAGCTGCCGTTCGTCAGACCGCTGTGAGTCGTCGTGTCATAGGCGCCGGCGATGCCGATTTGATCGACGAGCACGGTGCAGGTCGAAGGATCGACCGGGAAGGTAGCCCCATCCCAGCAGATGCGAGTCGAGGCGTAGCCCACGGCCGGATTCTGCCACTCCAGCTTGACGTTGGTACCCGTCGAGCGCGCGGTGAAGTGCAGCACCGGCCAGGGAGAGGCAGCGACGCAGGCAGGTTCGTCAACCGACATCGTGCCGCCGGTGATCTCACCCTGGCTGCCACAAATCTCGCTCAGGCGGATTTGGTAGGTACCAGCCCCGGTGTACAGAGCGGTGACGTCGTAGGGATTGGCATCAGCGACGGTGTAAGCCTTGAGGACCGTTGCCGTCGCAGAAGGATCGATCAGCTCGACCTGCGTGCAGGTCGTCGAATCACCCGATCCTGCGTAGTCGATCGAGAGGTTCCACGAGTTCAGGGTTCCATTTGAGGGCGCACCGGTCCCTCCGCTGTGGATCGTTCTCAGAGTCCAATCCGAAGCCGAACTCAGACCGTTGAAGGCGACATAGGGGCCGAAGGTGCCATCCACCCAGCTCACGGCCAGTGCGTTGTAAACAGTAACGGTGGTGCCGCTGTTCACGTGGATCAGGTCGACCTGGAGGTTGGAATCGGTACGAGACGGTGGAGTCATCGTAATGGTCGTGCTGACCGATGAAACCGTCTCGTTTTCGACGACCGTCTGCGTGAAATCGGTCGTCGCGTTCTTGACGATCGTTCCCGTTCCATAGTCGTAGGAAAGGGTGCCTCCCACCCCACCGGCATGGCTCAGGGTATAGCTCACACTCGCCGCCGCAGCCGTCGAGAAGGTAAAGGCCGTATTGAAATCCGATGCGGCCGATCCGCTCGTCACCTGCAACGGGTCAGTCGCTTGGTTGCCCGTCTCGTTTCCGCCAGTGAGAATCCCGCCGGCTTCAACGATATTCGTATCTTCGAATCCGTCGTTACATGGACCGCCGTACCCCGAAGACGAATCCTCGGCGCGTACGACGTAGTAGTAGTTGGTCAGGCCGCTGACCGACGTGTCCTCGAAGTAGAGGTCACTGACGCAGCCGGCGATCATATTGGTCGCAGGATCAGGCGTGAAGCCCGACGTGGTCGACCGGTAGACGTTGTAAATGATGCTGGGGCCGCAGTTCGAGGTCGCGGCGTTCCACTCGACGCTGAGCCCGCAAACGCTTCCGGGCATGGTGTTGACCGACTGCACACCGGCAAAGGTCGGTGCGCCGCCGACGACATCGGTCGCGGCAATCGTGGTTGCACCGCCCGAGGTGCAGCCGTAGCCGTTGGTCCCTACAACCGAGTAGTCATAACTCGTGCCGTTGACGCCACCCGTGTCGACGAACGAGGTCGTGCCTTCAGCAAGTGCGCCCGAAATGTCAGTGACGCCACGGTAGACGGTGAAGGTGCGTGATCCCGCTCCCCCATCGTTCCACGAACTCGGCGCCGACCAGGATATTACGACGCCGGTGTCGTCACAACTGTCGCGATCGGTCGCGGTGTCAATCCCTGAGAAGGTAAAAGCGTAGTTGAGATCATTACCCTGGGTGATCCCTGAGTAACTGCTATTGCACGCGAAGTTGCGGCCGCGAATCTGGAAGTTGTGGGTTGACGAATCGCCAGGCGAGTAGGTGTAGGGACTCGTCACATCGGCGACAGTTGTCGTGCCATCGATGAGCAGATCGTAGGCCGTAGCGCCGGCAACGGCGCCCCAGCTGATCTGTACGCCCGAGAGCGCACAGGCCGAGACGTCAGTGACGCTTGGCGCCGCCGGAGTCGGAATACCATCGGCATCGCTGAAGGCCGAACCCGTGCTGTCCGCGGTGCAACTCCCTTTGATCGCCCTCACGACGTAGGTGTGGGAAATAGTGTCACCCGGATCGTAAAGCTCCCCATTAGAATAATTGGCGACAACCTGGGCGCCATCACGCCACAAACTGTGGCTCGTCGCGCCGGAACCCGCGGTGTAATCAACCCAGATGCCGGTCTGAGCACAGGCATCTTCATCGGCAATCGAATTGATCACCGGCGTTCCCGGCCCGGTTGCGTCGGTGAAGACCGAAGCCCCGGAGTCAGTGGAACACGAGGCGTCGATCGCCCGAACGACGTAGCTGTGGGAGTTCGAATCGCCTGGGTCATGGGCGTAGGGCGATGAGATGCCGCTGACCGCCTGGGCCCCGTCGACCCAGAGGTCGAAGCTCGAGGCACCCGCTCCACCCGAGAATGTGACCGTCACACCATCCTGGGCACAATCGTCGTCATCGGTGATCGAGTCGATGGTCACGGCGCCCGGATTGGTGCAGGAACCACCGGTTGTGCAGGGATCATCCACGTAACCCGTGAGCAGGACGTCATCAACTGCAAACCAGTAATCCCAGGCGGCATTCTGATAGCTGAATCGAATCTGGAAGTTCGCATTACCAACCACTAATCCAGAAATATCCCCCGAAAGGGTGCCGTTGACGTCCGCGTCTGAATCGCTCCAAATCACCTGCCAACTGGACCCGTCGTAGACCTCAACGGTAGCGTCGTCTCCGTCGTAATGGTTGTAGTAGATCTCAACACTCAAGAACCCGGCACTCGTGACTGCTGAACAATCGATGACTGGTGAGGTCAGTATAGTTGAGGTCCTACTCCCATTCCCACAAGCATCGGAATCGGCCAGTGCATAGAACCCGCTTCCCCCGGCGGGCCTTTGTGTCGCTGAATCGGTACGTGCCCAATCCCCACAGGTATGGGTGCCCGGTCCGGTTGTCACAGTCCAGTTTGACCAGTCGGCCAATGTTTCGAAATCGTCATCTAACAGGGTCTGGGTTCCACCCAAAGGCCCATTCGGCGTCGCCGTTGCCTCGACCGTGTTGCTGTCTTCGGCACCGTTCGAGGTATCGACCGCATGCACAACGTAGTAGTAGGGCGTGCCGCTGACCAAGGTGTCGATGTCCGAGTACGTACAGGGAGACCCCGAGCAGGTCACGCCACCGGCAATCTGGTTACCCGCGCCAGGCGAGAAACCGGAGCTGGTGTCCCGGTAGACTCGATATGTGACGGGTCCGGCACAGACCGCAGTCGCCGGGTTCCACTCGAGGTTGATCGTGCACGGGTTGTCGACGGAACCATTGGTTGCGCTTGAAATCCCGGCAAAAGCTGGTGCCTCCGTGCAGGTTCCTGTCGTCGTTGCTGATGCCTCGGATGAATCCGCCGACTCACAAATAGTGAAGTTCCGGACGACGTAGAAATAGGTCACACCTCCGCTGACGGTCGTATCGGAATAACTGGTCGTCGGCGCCGAAACGGTACCCACCTGGGAGTACGGTCCTCCAGACGTTGTGGACCGGTAGATTCGGTATTCAGTCGCCCCAGCGGCAGAATTCCAACTGAGGTCGATCCGATTATCTCCATTTGGATTCGCGGTCAGTCCTGTTGGGGGCACCGCGTCACAGAAGGCCCCACTGTATACCAGCGCAAAATCTTGGCCCGATAATCCCGGAGGATTCTGGCTCGTATTGGCCGAGACGATCT
>DAOWGJ010000071.1 GCA_030637505.1 Holophagae bacterium | reverse complement strand
TAGTGCCAGGTCCAGGGTCATGCGCCGGGGCGGGGCCAGGCGCAGAGCCTCGTCGGCGCCGGAAGAACGCATGTTGGTCAGTTTCTTTTCGCGGGTGACGTTGACGTCGAGGTCACCTGAGCGGGAGCTCTCACCGACGATCATGCCCTCGTACACTTCTATGCCTGAGGGCAGGAAGAGGGTGCCGCGTGGTTCGAGGTGGAAGAGAGCGTAGGGTGTCGTCTTGCCCATTCGGTCGGAAATCAGTGTGCCGGTCGGTCGGCCGCCGAAGGGGCCCTGCCAGGGCGCCCAGCCGTCGAAGAGGTGGTTGAGGATGCCGGTGCCTCGGGTGTCGGTAAGAAACTCCGAGCGGAAGCCGATCAAGGCTCGGGAGGGGACCCGGAACTCGATCCGGACCCGCCCATGCCCCGGGTTGTGCATCTCGGTCATCACGCCCTTGCGGCTGCCCAGCTTCTGGGTGATGACGCCGACGTACTCGTCCGGGCAGTCAACCTGCACCAACTCCATCGGCTCGTGTTTGTGACCGTCGATTTCCCGAGTGATGACCTCGGGTTTGGAAACCGACAACTCGAACCCCTCGCGCCGCATGGTCTCGATCAATATCGCCAGCTGGAGTTCGCCGCGGCCCATCACCTTGAAGGAGTCGGTGCCGGAGACCTCCAGGCGCATGGCAACGTTGTGGAGCATCTCCTTTTCCAGCCGGACCAGGATCTGCCGTGCCGTGACCTTCGTGCCGTCCCGCCCGCCGAAGGGGGAGGTATTGGCGGAAAAGACCATCGACATTGTCGGTTCGTCGACGGCGATGCGCTTGAGGGGTCTGGGATCTTCCAAATCGACCAGGCTGTCGCCGATCGAGACCTCTTCGAGGCCCGAGACCGTCACGATATCACCCGCGATCGCCGTGTCGACCTCTTGGCGCTTGAGACCTTCTTGGGAGAAGATCGTCCCGATCTTGGCGGACACAACGCCTTCTTCCCGTGCCTGTCCGACAGTGCTGTTGGCATGGATCGATCCATTTACGATACGACCCACCGCCAAACGGCCCAGGTAGTCCGACCAAGCGAGGTTGGTGACCAGCAACTGCAACGGGGCCGACGGAGACCCTTCGGGTTCAGGCAAATCGGTGACGATCTCTTCGAACAGCGGCTTGAGATCGCCGAATTCGCCGTCGAATCCGAGGCGGCACAGGCCCTTGCGGGCGTCGGTGCAGAAGACCGGGAAGTCCAGCTGCTCCTCGGTGGCGTCCAGGTCGATGAACAGATCGTAGACCTCGTCCAGCACCTCTTCAGCCCTGGCATCATCACGGTCGATCTTGTTGATCACCAGAATCGGCGGCAGGCCCAGTTGCAGGGCTTTGGCCAATACAAAGCGAGTCTGGGGCAGCGGTCCTTCCGCAGCATCGACCAACAGGAGCACGCCGTCGACCATCTGCAATGTGCGCTCGACCTCGCCGCCGAAATCGGCGTGGCCGGGAGTGTCGACGATGTTGATCTTGACGTCACCGAAGCGGACCGCGGTGTTCTTGGCCAGGATGGTGATTCCGCGTTCACGCTCGATGTCACCGGAATCCATGACGCGCTCGGCTACACGTTCGTGAGAGCCGAAGGTGCCTGATTGCCACAGCATCGCATCGACGAGGGTGGTTTTGCCGTGGTCGACGTGGGCAATGATGGCGATGTTTCGAAATTTCTGATCTGACATGATTTCTCCGGTTCCCGCGGATGCGGGCGCGGAGTTGTAGCACTCAAGAGACATGGTGTCAAAGAGGCTGGGACACTGGAAGGTCGGGAAGCCGGGATGTTTGGGGGTCGAAGGATATCAAGAGCGCCCCTCTCCGACGGGACGTGCCATGTGCAGCTTTTCCCCCAGACAGCCCTCCCGGCAAGAACGCCCTCGCGGGAAAGGCTGCACTTGGCAATCCTCGGCGACACCCTCGGCAAACGAGTCTCGGCCAACGCCGTAGGCCGCCGAGGTCATTTTCCGGAGGGGCGGTGCTCCCCCGTGTTCGAAAAAGGCTGCCCCTCCGGGAAATGCACCGAGCGGGAGCGACCGGCAGACTTTGGAGTCCACGTTGGTCTTGAAGCGCTCCCGAAGGCCGGGGCTGGAGTCCAAGGACAGCGACGGGGGCAGCGTCGGCGACCGGGACAGCAACTTTTCGGCGGCAGACCTCAATTTCCCTCAGGGAATGGAGGGTGTGCCGGCGCCTCGATAGGCTCGGTCTTGATCTTCTCCATCAAGACTTCGATGGCCTTCTCAAGCTGGGCATCGTGGCCTTTGAGCATTTCGGCAGGATCGAGCTCGACCTCGATATCCGGTGTGACGCCTTCGTTTTCGATGGTCCACCGACCGTCGGTCGTGTAGATGCGATAGTCGGGTGCGGTCAAACCGGAGCCGTCCATCAGCGAGAGGAACATCGAGATGCCGACCAGTCCGCCCCATGTCCGGGTTCCGATCACCGGCCCCATGCCCTTCTCACGGAATTCGAACGGCAGTTCGTCACCTCCGGATCCCGCCTGGCGGTTGGTCAGGCAGACCATGTGGGCCCGGCTGACGTACCAGGGTGTCTGCTGGTCGGCCGAATAGCGCCGGGTCCAATAGGACAGAGGCTTTTTGGCCAGACGTGCCAGAAAGATGTCGGGGTCGAGGCCCCCGCCGTTGAATCGGCCGTCGATGATCAGACCGTCCTTCATCACCTGGGAGTAGTACTGGCGAGGGAATTCGGCCGCGGATCCCATGTAGGTATCGGGGAAATGTATGTAACCGATCGTGCCCCCGGAAGCCTTGTCGGCGATCTTCCGGTTGTGTTCAACCCACGCCTGATAGCGCAGTCGCCGTTCGCTCCTCAATGGCTTGACGGTAATTTCCCAGGCCCCTTCGAAGGACGGGCTTTCGTTCAGGGTCAGCCGTGTCGGCACTCCGGCAAGACCCTGGAACCAGGCGTAGGGCTCGAGGTGTGTCCGGACCTCGTTCCCGTCGACGGCCATCAGGTAGAGGCCTTCTCTGGTTTTGATCCCGGGCTGGGTGAGGGGTGGCAGGATTTCGCGGTTCCAGTCGGCGACGTCGAAGATACGGGTTATCTTCCAATAATTGCCATCGGCTGAGAAGTCGGCGCCCAGCATGCCGACGTTGACCCGGTCGGCCTTGAGCCGGCGGTCACCCGGCGAGGCGTAGGTGTGGGAGGTCGAGAGTTCGCCGATCAATTCGCCGAGGATATAGCGCATGTCCTGGGCGCAGGTTGCGCGGGTGACCAGGGCCCGGTACTTCTGACCGACCGCGGACCAGTCGAGGCCGTTCATGCCGGGGTCGTAGTAGAAATCGCGTTCCAGGCGCCAGGCTTCGTCGTAGACCTGGGCCCACTCGGCTCGCGGATCGACGGTGACAATCAACTGCTCGAGATCGATGGCGTCAGTCTTTTCCTTCTTTTCGGCCATCGCCGCAAATCTCGGCCCGGAGTTGCCGATCTTCTTGATGCCGACCTTGGCCCCACGGCGCCACACGAGGTGGCGACCGTCGGCCGACACCCGGTAGACATCGACCTTTTGAACCAGGGTTGACGCTTCGCGCTTTGAGAGGTCAAAGGCAGCAAGCTTCTGGGGTGCGAGAGCTCGGAACTCGAAGGGGTTGTAGTCGCCGTCTGCACCGTTGAGGTAGAGAATCTTGTCCTTGATCGCAGACAGTTGGCGGTAGTTGCCGGCCTCAAGCGGAAGGGCTTCGAGACGATGAGCCAGGCCATCCCAATCGATACGGACCGTGATGGTTTCGGTCTCTTTGTCTTTGCCGTTTGACCAGGGGGTGTCACCTTGAGCCGAGGCAACCTCGTCGGAAAGCAGGGGCAAGAGCGCTTTGCCGTCGGTTGCCAAGGTCAGGGCGTAGATGCCGGCGAGGTCCTTGTAGACCATCTCCCACTCGAAATCACCCAGGGTCGGCCTGAAATGCCGGTTGGAGATGAAGAGCAGGTGCCGCCCGTCCGGAGTGAAAACCGGGCCGAAATCGTTGAACCGGCCGTCAGAGACGTCATGACTCTCACCTGTGTCGAGTTCATGGATCCAAACCCGGGAAACCATGTCCAGACCGATCTTGGAGTAGACGAGGAAGCGCCCATCGGGGGACCACGAATAATCGGAGATCGGTTTCTTTTCCAATCCGATATCCATCGGTTCACGTTCGGAACGGTCGATGGTCGTTACTGCCTTGGAGTCGATGTCAAGCACGTGGAAGCTCAGGGTCTGGTCTGCGAATGCGAGGCGGGTGGAATCTGGCGACCAGCGCAGGGTGTGACGGTAACCCGACCCCAGATCGGTCAGGCGCCGTGGGGTTCCATGGCCTCCGGCGGCGGTGATCCAGATATCGGACTCCCCGTCGGCATCGGAGACCCAGGCGATGAAACGACCGTCGGGTGACCACACGGCGTTCTTCTCGCGAGCACCGGGACTGTTGCTCAAATTCCTGGTCGCGCCGTGCTCTAGCGGCACGGTAAAAACCTCGCCGCGGGCGGAGATCAGGGCCCGTCCGCCTTCCGGGGCGATATCGATGTCGGTGATGTCCTCGGCGACCTCGCGGCGGTAAGGGCGGGTCTCCCGGGCGGGCGCCGCGATCGTGACGTCCAGGCGCCGGTTTTCGCCGGTTGAGGGGTCGAAGAGCTGCACATCGCCACCTTGCTCGTAGACGATGCGGCGACCGTCGGTCTCCGGCCTGCGGGCATCCCACAATTCGTGGTTGGTGACCTTTTCGATGGCGCCGTTTTCGAGGTGAATGGTGAAGAGATTGAGCGTGCGCTCACGGTCAGAGGCAAAGTAGAGCTGATCGCCGACCCACAACGGCAGGCGGTCGGTGCCCTCAAAGGTCGTCAGTTGGCGATCGGTACCCGTCGAAAAATCATAGAGCCACAGATCCTGGGCCATGCCGCCGCGGTAGCGCTTCCAGGTACGGTCCTCTCGGGCGATCCGGTTGTAGACGATCTGTTGACCGTCAGGAGAAAAGGCGCCGCGGCCGGCTTCGTGCATGGGAAGGACCTCGAGTCCGGATCCGTCGGGCGAGATCAGGAACAAACGATCGAAACGGCTCCAGCTCAAGCGATTGGAACGAAAGAGTACCTTGTTCTCAGTCGGGTGCCAGCCGACGACCTCGTCGGCGCCGGGGTGGAAGGTCAAGCGCCGGGGATCCGAGTCGTCGCTGTGCATCACCCAGACGTCGGCATTACCGCCGGCCTGGGAGGTGAAGGCCAACATCGAGCCGTCGGGGGAAAAGCGGGGATGGCGGTCCTCGCCCTCGTCGTCGGTCAGGCGAAGGGCCGTTCCTCCGGTCACCGAGGCGATCCAGATGTCCTCGGCATGGACGAAGGCGACGGAATTACCATGGATGTCCGGAAAGCGCAGCAGGGGCCTTGGAGCGTCTGCAGCTACTCCTGAGG
>DAOWGJ010000291.1 GCA_030637505.1 Holophagae bacterium | reverse complement strand
GCACAGAGAGAAGAACTTCTCGCTGGCAAGGGCCTTGATCGGGGAGGTGTAGAACGAAATACGGCCCTCGCACAGACCCTTGAAGTGCAGGCCCAATGCGACCAGGCTTTTCCCCGAACCGGTCGGTGTGCTCAGAACCACGTGGCGTCCGGACATCAACTCCAGCAGGCCTTCTTCCTGGGCGGGGTAGAGATCGAAGCCCGCGTCGCCGGCCCATCCCAGAAATAGGTCGAGGATCTCATTGGTGTCGGAAGTGCCGCCGGCGGGGACGCGTGAGCCAAGATTCTGCATGGGAGAATGATACCTGGATATTCGAAAATCGAGGCTGGGCAATTCGTCGAACGAATTGCATGGGGGAGGCAAAGGAGGGAGTTTGATTGTAGAGTGTCGGGATGACGAGTGGTTCATCTTCGTTCTTGAAGAAGCGCGTTCCCCGGAAAACCGGGTGTCTGGTGATGCTGGTCCTTTTCGCCGGAATCTGGGCCGTCTTCGAAATTCAGGCTCAGAGGACGGTGTTGGCCAAGCCCCTCGCCGTGTATCGGGATCCGGATCATCGTTTGCCGCCGAATGATCCAGGGGCAGAGACCAACTCCGACGGTCTCCGATGTGCACTTGAGGCGGAGGCTATCCCGGAGGCAGCGACAACAGTTCTCTTCGCCGGGGATTCCTTCATTTTTGGCATCGAAATGAACCGAGAGGGCGCCCTTCCGCGGCTGTTTGAGCGAGGCCTGCGGAGAGAATACCCGGCTCAGGAGATCCATGTCGTCAACGCCGCGTGGCCGTCGGCCTCTCCGTTGCTGGCTCTCAGACTGTTGCGTGACGTCGGCGTGCGGTACCGGCCCGATCTGGTGCTTTACGGTTTCGACATGAGCGATTTCAGGGACGATCTGATGTACCGAAATCTGATCGAAAAGAAGGGCATCTACCGGATAGTTGATGTGATGCCCGCGTCCCTATGGTTGGCCGGGCGTGGCGCAAAGGCGGTGATTCCCGATGGACTCTACCAAACGATTTTTCGGATGCCCAAGGACCGGTTCTTCGCCGTCAATCGCTCGCTGGGGGAGGCGCAGCAGGACCTGATGCCGGCTTGGCGGACGCTCGAGGAGATCGGGCGCTTCTGCCGTGAAGAGTTGAACGCGGATTTTCGCTTGATCGTGTTGCCGCGGAACTTCCAGTACAGCGATCGTGAGAGTCCCCTCAATTGGGAGCGCGGCGAGTATGAGAATCTGGGGCCCTTTGTGCTGGAACCCTTCCGGTTCTTTGACGAAAAAGCCGCGTCTTCACCCTTCCCCATCCACTCCCTGCTGCCGGCGTTCAGAGATACCGACATCTTTCCCACCTGCTACACCGGTGACCCCCACTGGACGCCTGCCGGCACCCAGGTTGCCGCAGATGCTCTGGTCGAGATGGCGGTCAGGGGAGGGTGGATTGGAGAGGTCAAGGAGTGAATCCAACCATGTCCTGAGGGTATGGGTTACCGCGGGGTTGATCCGGGGAAGTCCACCGATCAACGGTTCCACCGTTTCTCCAGCCAGTGAACGATGGACTCGAAGCCCTCCTTGTCGGTGTCATCAAAATGGTCGGGTCGATGGGAATCGATGTCGAGTACGCCGATCGGTTCTCCGGTCGGGCCAAAGATCGGTACGACGATCTCCGAGCGGGTGCGTGAGTCGCAGGCGATATGACCGGGAAAACACTCGACATCAGGGATCAACTGGGTTTCCTTTGAGTCAATCGCAGCCCAACAGACGCCGAGGTGGCGCTCAAGAACCAGGCAGGCGACGGGGCCCTGATAGGCGTCGACCACCAGGTCGCCGTCTCGGAGCATGTAAAAGCCGGTCCACGACACGCCTGGCACCTTGTGGTGAAGCAGTGCCGCCGCGGTCGAGCGGTGAGCCATCGGATCAGATGTCTTGCCGCACAGTTCGGCCAGTTGAACGAGGATGCGGGCCCAGCGGTTGGGACGGTGGTTGGTCATAGCTCTACATCTCCTCCGGGACCGGGATGCCCAGCAGGTCTTCCAGGACGATCTTCATTTCGTCGGCGAAGAGGGTGAAGACAGCGCGTCTCAGGCGACGCAGATTCTCGTCGTCTTCGGGAACGACGGGGTGGCCGTGGTAGAGCTTGTGGAAGAGCTGCGCCAGATTGTGGACGTGGGCGGCCAGGAGCGAAAACTCCAGGTTGTCGACGGCCTGCATGACGATTTCATTGCGCCGACCGCATTCCAGGATCAGGGTCCAGAGGTCGTCCGGTATTTCGGTGTCGACCAGTTCGGGAATCTCGGTTCGTTCGAAAGGCCCTTCGCCTCGACGGGCGCGGAGTTTCTCGAAAATCTTGTTGGTACGGACCGCAGAGTATTGGAGGTAGGGTCCGGTGTCGCCCTCGAAGGCCAGGGCCTCCTCGAAGTCGAAGGCCAGAACCCGATTCCGGCTTTGTTTGGCCATCAAGTAGCGCAGGGCGCCGACGGCGATCGACCGTGCCCGGTGGGGCAGATCGTCCGGCACCCCTGCCTCTCCAGCTCTTTCGGTAATGGCGTCGGCGGCGGTGGCCTCGAGGATGTCGAGGAACTCGTCGGCCTTGACGCCGATGCCCTTGCGGCCTGACATTTCGACGTAGGCCTTGGCCATCTGCTCGTCCGAGAGGCCGAAGGACTTGCCGCTGCGTTTCTCGATTTCTCGGATGGCTGCGGGCGTCAGCGCGACCATCTCGTAGGCGAAGTGGATCGAGCGGTCTGCCGCCGAGGCGTGCCCCAATATCCTGACCGCCTCTTTGACAACTTTCTGAGGGTAGGATTGGCGAACGTCGATGACGTTGAATACGGTTCGGCCGTTTCCGAAGGCGTGGCCTGGAATCGCCTGGGCGCGGTTCGAGGTCGTTCTTGCCAAGGTGTG
Source organism: Holophagae bacterium (assembly GCA_030637505.1). GTDB lineage: Bacteria > Acidobacteriota > Thermoanaerobaculia > Thermoanaerobaculales > Sulfomarinibacteraceae > DAOWGJ01. Next base: position 2,004 of record DAOWGJ010000291.1, on the reverse strand, counting down.
TCGACCCTCGATATATCGTACGGGCTCGGCGGGGGCGCTCTGCTCCCACGTCGCGAAGGACTGATATCCGAAATCGTGGAGGGTGCCGTCGGGATCAGTCAGCAGACCCAGCTTCCATAGTTGGTAGGCGATGTCCTTGCCGGTGTAGGTGACGATCCCGTTGGACCTGACGAGGATCTTGTCCGGATCGTCCATGTCGGCGAAAGCCGGGCTGTCGACCAGAGACATCACCCAGCACCCGGAGTTCTTTCCATCGGTCTCGAGCCTGATTGCGCCGGCCTCCTTGAGCAGTTCGAAGGCACGTGCCCAGAAACCAAGGTGGAGAATGTCGCTCTCGTGGGGCAGGACGTCGTAGGCGACGCCCAATCGCGCCATCGTTGCCAGATGACAGCGGACGTTGCTCTCGGCGACGGCCCCTGCAAGACGGGCAATCGCCCGATCGGAAAAGATCTCTCCCGAGATGACCGAGCCTTGGAGCGAGAACACCGCTTCGTCAAGGTCCATTCCGTCACAGCCGGCCTCGACAGCGTGAAGAACTTCGGCTCTCCGTCCTGCAAAGTCATCGTCCTCCGGATAGAGGTGGGTCACCCTTGGGTAGATTTCCCAACAAAGGTCGTCGAAATCGGTGGTGGAGGGCTGGGGGACCTTATCTTCACCAAGAGCCATGACGACGTGGCCGATCAGTTCGTCCCGGCGGGCTGTCTCGGCGCCCAGCGCCGCCGCCAGGTCCGGTTCCGGCAGGTAGAGGATGCCGACGACGACGTCGGCTACCTGAACCCCGGTGTCGTCGATGTAGTTCTGGACTTCGACCTCATGGCCCAGGTGCCGCCGGCACCGGACAAGGGTGTCACCCAGGACCGAGTTCCTCAGATGGCCGATGTGGGCGGCCTTGTTGGGGTTGATGTTGGTGTGTTCGACGATGGTCTTTGGTCCGAACCCGTGCTCCGTTCCAGAGCTTTCGAGCAGTTGCCGGAAGATAACGCCCCGGTCGAGGAAGAGGTTGAGGAAGCCGGGGCCGGCGACCTCCACATGGTCGATCTCCGCGGGCCAATTGGTCTTTTCGGCCAAAATCTCGGCGATCGCCCGTGGCGATTTCTTGAAAACGCGGGCCAAGGGCAGTGCGCCCGGCCACGCCAGATCGCCCATTTCACGGTTGGGAGGGATTCCCAGCGAAACGTCGTCATCAGTGTGGTCGAACTGGGATTGAAGGGCGGCGGCCAGGGCGGCGGCCGATCGTTCGCGGATCGTGGTCAGGGGCATCGACTCCTCCAAAAGGGCATTGTACAGGGAGAATGAACGTTCAACGTTGGACGTTCTGAACGCTGAACCAATCACATCGGTCCCCGTACACTCTACCGAGCCGAAAAGGAGGCTGTTGCCATGTTTCAAACCAACTGCCGGAGCGTGGCGGTGTTCCTACTCGCCGGTGCTGGCCCCTTGACCCTATCGGCCCAGTCCTGGATTCCTATCGTTGCCCATACTCCTGGTCTGGAGGGAAGCGTATGGCGTACTGATGTTACGATTCTCAATACCTGTGATGTCGATGCAAGTGTTGACTTGGTTCTGCACACCGCCGACGGTGATGTCACCGACTCGTTCGAAATTCCTGCCGGTCACCAACAGTTGTTCGAGGACGTTGTGGCCCATCTGGTGGACGGGGACCTGGTCGGGCCTCTGGAAATAAGGTCCGACATCGAACTCAGCTCCACGTCCCGGACCTACGATCAGGCTGGTGACGGCACCTATGGCCAGGGCCTCGGCGGCGTCACGGGGACCGACGGTCTGGCCGAGGGTGAGACTGTCACTCTCCAGCAGCTGCGGCAGGATGAGCACTGGCGCAGCAATATCGGCGTGCTCAACATGGGCGCCGAGACGGTCGTCGTGGAGATTACGTTCTTCGATCGCCTCGGATCTGAGGTCGGCAGCTTGACCTTGGATATCGCCCCGGGCACAACGATTCAGGAAAACTCCCCTTACTCCAGGCTTTTCGATCGCGAGAACATC
>DAOWGJ010000412.1 GCA_030637505.1 Holophagae bacterium | reverse complement strand
GTCATGACCCAGCGCCCGGCCAGTTGGTCGTATAACACTATCGGATCTCCATAATTGGTATTCTGGCACTTTCCACCAAAACCCGACCAAATGGTATTGCCCGCCCTCCAGTCGTTGCCGTCCAGGTCGACCATCGCGCCCGTCTTGTCGAAGAAGGCAAAATCGGTATTGACCCACTGGGTGTAGTAGTTGGGCCCGACCCCACCCGTTGTGTCCGGTGGAACGCCGGCCAGGGGATAGCCCGGAATCCCCTTCCCCAAGCCCTCGACGTTGACCGTGGGCGTCGGGATCACTGCTCGAGTGCCGGGGGCCTTCTGCAAAACGTGCGGGGAGAAACGCGTGCCGGTCTTGCCGTTCCAGCCCTCGGGCAGCTTGTTCAAGCCTTCCGGGGTTTCGTGTCCCCGAGAAATCTTCAACGGCCGGTCGGCGTCCTCGGGCACCTTGATATCCCGAAGCGGGGGCGAGATGTCAAACTTCAAGACCTTGAGTTTGATCGGAGCGCCTGCATGCCCCGGTTCAGCGGCTGGTTTCTCGGGTTCAACCGAGCCGCCGATGGCGGCGACGCTCAGGGCCAAACAGAAAATTGAGATTTGAATGATGCGTTTCATGGGGTCCTCCTCACACTCTCGCGCACAATATAACATCGGGGGGGCCGTGTTTCTTTCACCAATTCCCGATCTCACGGCCCAGACCCTTGAATCGCTGCCCCCAAACACCTACGCTGTGCCGTCCCAAGGCGACGCACGGAGGCCCTCATGAGAACGATTATCGAGCCCTTTCGCATCAAGATGACCGAACCCCTGAAAATCACCACCCGTGAGCACCGCGAGCGGGCCCTCGAGACGGCCCACCACAATGTGTTTCTGTTGGCGGCCGAGGACTGCTGCATCGACCTCTTGACCGACAGTGGAACGGGGGCGATGTCCGCCCAGCAGTGGGCCGCGATGATGTTGGGTGATGAGAGCTACGCCGGCAGCCGGTCGTGGAAGAAATTCGAGGCCGCCGTGCATGAGATCACCGGCATCGAACATGTCTTTCCCACCCACCAGGGCCGAGCGGCCGAGGGCATTCTCGCCGAGTGCATCCTCTCCCCGGGAGACATCATCCCCAATAACAGCCACTTCGACACAACCCGCGCCAACATCGAGTACGTCGGCGGGGTCGCCGTCAACCTGCCGTGCGCCGAGGCCTTTGAAACCGGCGTTCCGGCGCCCTTCAAGGGCAACATGGACATCGAGGGGCTCCGCCGCACCATCGCAGAGCACGGCAAAGAGAAGATCCCCTTCGCCATGATCACGGTGACCAACAACACCGGCGGCGGGCAACCGGTGTCGATGGCCAACATCCGGGAGGTCAAGGCGGTACTGACCGAGCACGAGATCCCGCTGATCATCGACGCCTGCAGATATGCCGAAAACGCCTATTTCGTCCGTCAGCGGGAGGCGGGCTACGAAAACAGCTCACTGCTGGAGATCGCCCAGGAGATGTTTTCGTTAGCCGACGGCGCGACGATGAGCTGCAAGAAAGACGGTCTGGCCAATATCGGCGGCTTTTTGGTCTGCCGCAACGCCGAGTGGGCCGGGCGTTTCCGCAATCTGCTGATCCTCCGAGAGGGCTTTCCGACCTACGGCGGTCTCGCCGGAAGAGATCTCGAGGCCATCGCCGTCGGCCTGAAAGAGGCGCTGGACTACGACTACCAGGTCTATCGGCACGCGACGGTCGAGTATATGGTCGAACGCCTGGTCAAGCTGGGCATTCCGATGGTCCAGCCCGCCGGCGGCCACGCAGTGTTCCTTGACGCCCGCAAAATGCTGCCCCACGTGCCACAGTTGGAGTACCCCGGCATCGGCGTCGTCAATGCCCTCTACATCGAAGGCGGCGTTCGGGCCGTCGAGTTGGGCAGCGTGATGTTTGGGCACTTCGACGATGGGGGTCATGAGCAACCCTCTCCCCTGGAACTGGTCCGTCTGGCCTTCCCGCGCAGGGTCTATACACAAAGCCACTTTGACTACCTGATTGAGGTGATTGAAGAGGTCTGGAGGAACCGCGACGCCCTCGGAGGTCACCGGATCATTTCCGGGCCCAAGCTGCTGCGGCATTTCACGTGCCACTTCGAGCCGGTTGGGTAGCCGAGGACGGTATTTCTCCAAACCCGGCCTTCGGGAGCGCATTGAGATCTCCGCTGACTATGGACTGGCGATCGCTCCCGCTCGGCGCATTTCCCGGAGGGGCGACATTTTCGAATTGGGAAGGGAACAGCCCCTCCGGAAAATGACCTCGGCGGCCTACGGCCCAACCTGGAGACTCGTTTGCCGAAGCGCTCCCCGTGGGTTGCCACCCTTGACTTTTCCCGAGGCATTCCCGTTTTCGGGAGGTTTGCGCCGGGAGAAAGTCAAGAGTGGCACGCCCCGTCCGACGGAATTTCTCTTGGTCTCCCGCCCCCCGTTCTTTTTCGTTGTCCTCGGGTAACTCGCTGAACCGTAAGACAGTATTCCCGTAGAATCTCTCAATGATCCACTTCCTCTCCTTCCTGGTCGGCCTGGTGGTTGGGGTCCACCCGATCGAGGTGGCGGTCACCGGGCCTGTCACCCGGGTGGAGATCCGACTGGACGGCCAGGGGGTGTCGGTACTCAAAGGGGCGCCTTGGCGAGCCGAGATCGATCTGGGACCGAAACTGAAACCGGCTCTGCTGGAGGCGCTGGCCTTCGACGTTGACGGCCATCTGATCGGCCGGGACCGTCAATGGCTCAACATGCCCCGGCCCAGAGCGGAGGCGGTCCTCATTCCCCGATTGCATACCAACGGACAGATAATTGGTGCGCACCTCCAATGGAACAGCGCCGAGTTTCTCAAACCCAAGAAAATCACCTTCCGGCTCGATGGGGCAACCCTCAGCCATGATTTGGAATTGTCGGTCGATCTCAGCGGCGCCGATCCCTCGACCCTTCACGTTCTCGACGTTGAAATCCGATTCCCCGATCATGTCTCCGTTCGTGAGCAGATGGTCTTCGGCAAGGGCTACACCGGCGACCTCAGCCTGCACCTGACGGCACTCCCGGTCCTCGTGGACGATCCTGACGCCTTCCCTCCGTCAGGGGGCCTGGATGGTTGGTTCGAGGCACAGGGAAACGCAGTCGAGGTGGCCGATGTCGAGAAGGGCAAAGCGCAGCTGGTGATCGTCCGTGGCTCGTCGGTCGATGACCACCTGAAGGCTCTC
>DAOWGJ010000413.1 GCA_030637505.1 Holophagae bacterium | reverse complement strand
TGGAAAATGTAGGGTGGGCCTTGGCCCACCATCGTCATCTCTACCCCGTACCTCTCACGGGTTTTGGTCGCTAGGGCGTCGAGGTGCTGTGCCCAGTGGAGTTTTCGGTCCGAGGGGCGCGGAGGCGTACTTGACAGTACGTAGGGACATTGCGCATTGCCTGGAGGGCAACCACGGCGAAGCCGTGGAGGTCGCGAAGCGACCAGCGTGGGCTGGAGCACTCCGAGGTAAGAAAGTGCCGCTGGGTGCAGTCCATCGCCGGCCGCAGCAGATCACTGGTGAGAAGTGCGGGCTGGTTCAAAACAGGATTGCAGGAATCGTGCGGTCAGCCCTGCTGACAGCTGACAGCTGATAGCTGACAGCTGATAGCTCATGTCAATGCTCTCCCTCCCCATCCGCCGACCGGTCGCCACCTTGATGGTCTTCGCGGGCCTGGTCATGCTCGGCCTGATCGGGTGGCGCCTTTTGCCGGTCGAGTTGCTTCCGGCGCTCGGTGGTGACGAACTCTATGTGCAGTTCTTTCGCCCGGGCTCGGAACCCGAGGTCGTCGAGCGGGAGTTGCTCCTGCCGCTTGAGGCTCGCGTTTCCCAGCTGGAGGGGGTGTCGGAGAGTTGGGGCGAAGTGGTTGGTTCGACGGGAAGTCTTCGCATTCGCTTCGAAAGCGGGGTCGATTTGGGCATCCGCGAATTGGAACTCCAGCGCCTGGCCACCGATCTGGTACGGCTTCAGCCCCGTGGAACGGTGGTCAACGTTGCCTCTCAGGACCTTGCAGCCCTCAGCCGGTTCGTCATGGTGGTTCAGGTGACCGGCGCCGAGGACCGCAATGCCCTCCGGGACCTGGTGGACGAGTTGATTGTGCCTCGTTTGGCGGCGGTCTCCGGGGTCAGCCGGGTGATGGCTTCGGGGGGCGCCGCCCGCGAAATCACGGTTCGTCTGGATCCGGACCTCTGTGCCGCCGAGGGTGTGACGCCCAATCAGGCAGCTTCGGCGGTGGCCGGCGCCGTCCAACGGCTCCGCTACCTGGGAAGGACTGATGGCCCGGGTGGGCGAACCTCGGTGATGATCGACGGCCGCCCCGGAGGCGTCATTTCGTTGGGGGAGACCCGGATTGATCCTTCCCGGCCGGTCATGTTGCGGCACGTTGCGGAGATTTCCCAGGGTCCGGGGCGTGAAGAGACCGAGTTCAGGGTTAACGGGCGTCCCGCGGTCGGCCTGGTGATCTTCCAGGAGGAAGGCGCGAATCTGGTGAGGTTGGGACGCCGGATACGGGAACGGCTGGCCCAAATCGAGGCTGAGACCCAGACCTTGGGTGTGGCCATGGTCATCGGGTTTGATGCCGCCAAGACTGTAGAGGACCAGCTGGGTCGCCTCAAACGCTTGGGACTGACCGGATTCGCGGTCGCGCTGGTTGTGCTGTTCCTCTTCCTCCGTCGCCTTCGGGCCGTGGCGGTCGTGGCGGTGGCGGTTCCGGTCAGCCTGCTGTCTGCCGTCGCCCTTCTTTACATCAGTGGTCTCAGCCTCAATCTGATCACGCTCTTTGGTCTGGCCGTCGGCATCGGAATGTTGGTCGACAACTCGGTGGTGGTTTACGAGGCGATCGAACGGCTCCTGGCCAGGGGTATGGCGCCTGGTGAAGCTGCGGTCGAGGGTGTCAGGCGCACGGTGCGGGCAATCCTCGCGGCATCGGCGACAAATGCCGTCGTGTTCCTCCCGGTGGCTTTCGCCACTGAAGAAGCGGTGATCCGGGGCATGCTGAAGCTCCTGGCGATTGCCATCCTTCTGCCTTTGGGCGCTTCGGTCCTGGTAGCCATAGGGCTGGTACCCCTGCTGGCTCGGCATCTTGCGGCGCCGGCGGCCATCGCTCGTCTGGCTGATGAACGGCGGCGGCGGGAAGCCTGGGCCGGCCTCCATCGGCCGGATCGATGGCGGGGACTCTTTTCCGGGGTCCTGGTCACCGGACTCCGCCGCCCGGCCGGATGGCTGGCCGCGGTCGGCGCTGCGGTCCTCGTCACGGTCGTTATCGCCGTGCCCTGGGTTGCGGTGACGACGGCAGGGCAGGAGGCGGCCGAAGCTGACGAAGTCCGCCTGTCCCTCGAGGTGCCGTCCTCGGGTTCGCTGGAGGCTACCGCCGAGATCTTCGACCGTCTGGAGCTGGCGGCGATGGATATGGCGGGGGTCGAAAGTGTCGAGAGCGTCTTTCAGGAAGAGGGCGGTACGCTGACCGTCAAACTTCAGGATCAAGGCGAGAGGCCCGAGACCGCGACGGCGGTCCGGCTTCGTGCTCAATTGGACCGGGCAGTCGAGGGCATCGACGGGATCGAGATCAGACGGTTGGACGGTGGCGCTGCGGGAGGGCAGGGCGATCGGGGCGGCGGTGCCGCCGACGCTCTGGGAGGCGGACCTGCGGAGGTGGTCGTCTCCGGGCCGGATGCTGCACAACTTCAGCGCCTGGCCGCCGCCATTCGCGAGCGATTGGAGTCGGTGCCGGAAGTTGCCTCAGCCTGGACATCGGGTCGAACGGGTCGGGACGAGGTGCAGGTTCGCCCCGATCACGCATCGCTGGCCTCGGTCGGTCTGACCCCCGATCAGGTGTTGCCTGCCCTCGGGCTGATTCGACGGGAAGGTCTGGTGATGGAGGTGGGCTTCACGAGCGCCGAAGGCCGCGAGATCCCCGTGGTCGTGAGAAGCGACAGTAGGCTGATCGGCAACGCCGTTCACGAAGTTGCCGGCCTGAGGGTGGCAACGCCGGCCGGGGTGATGCCGATGGGGTCGTTGGCCTCGGTCAGGGTCATGCCTCCCCCGCCGATGATCGAGCACCACAACGGGCGTCGGGAGGCCACGGTTTATTACCGCCTGGGATCGGAGGCGCCGGCGACAGGGCCGGGCCGAAAAGCGGTTGAAGAGCGGATCCGCAACGCCGTGCGGGAGGTCTACCGGCCCGAGGGATGTACCGTAGGCGTTATCGAGAAGGACGAGGCCCTCAGCTGGTTCCGGAAGGTCGTCGGGCCGGTCCTGCTCCTGCTGTTCGCCGTGTTGGCCGTGACCTTCGAGAGTCTGACGATGCCGGTACTGGTTCTGGCGGCCGTACCCTTGACCGTCCTGGGAGCGACCTGGGCCCTGGTGCTCTCGGGAACGCCGGCCGATTTGATGGCTCTGGTCGGGATCGTCGCTCTGCTGGGTCTGACCGTGAATCCGGCCATCCTGCTGGTGGACCGGATGCAACAGCGGGTCCTGGGCGGCTCGTGGACTGCCGGAGCGGCCGCCCTGGCAGCGGTACGGGAACGAGCCAGACCTGTCCTGATGACCACCTGCACGACCGTCGCGGGCCTTTGGCCGTTGGCTTTGACGAGTGGACGTGAGATGGAGATCTGGCCGCCGTTCGCAACCGTTGTCATGGGCGGGTTGGTGACTTCGACCCTGCTGACCCTACTGGTGATCCCGATGGGCTTCGTACTGCTCAAGCGGCTGGATTCGATCTTCGGCCGCTTGGGTCCGTGGGTAATGCCCGAGTGGGTGGGCCCGCCCGCGGCGGGGGT
>DAOWGJ010000192.1 GCA_030637505.1 Holophagae bacterium | reverse complement strand
GAACCATAATGACTTGGGATCTGTAGGCGGGTCCTTCAGGGCCCGCAGTCAGTCTCGATTTGACGCATTTTGCAGCCAACCTGAACGAACAGTATAGGTGTAATTCGGCCTTCACCAATGGTCTGCTTCGACACGTAAAACAACGGGCGGGCCTTGATGGCCCGCCCGTGAGTGTGTCGATCATTGCTTCAAACTGACAGCTGAGAGCTGAGAGCCGACAGCTCCTTGTCTACTCGCCCAACTCCAGAATGGAGAAGAACGAACGGCCCGCCCGCGGACTCAAAATGTAGAGGCGAAGATAACCGCCGTCCTTCACGTCCCGCACCTCACCGAGCAGGTCATCGGTAGTCTTGACCTTGCGTCCATTGGCCTCGAGGATGATGTCTCCCCGGACGAGACCCTCGATACCGGCCGGAGAATCGGGTCGAACGCGCGTAATCAAAACGCCAACCACTTCTTCACCGATGCCGGTCATCTGCCGAATCCGATCATCCACTTCCGTCACCGCAACGCCGATTCTCTCGGCGGCGGCATCCGCATCGTCGGTATCATCCTGCTCAGAGGGGGACTTCGCCGCCTCCGAGTCACGTTCCCCAAGGGTGACCTTGAACTCCTGCCGCTTGCCGTCTCGGATCACGTCCAACGTTACGCTGCGCCCCGGAGGCTGCGCGGCCACGGTATCGATCAGCGACCGGGTGTCCTCGATCGCCTGACCGTCAACTCCGACGATGACGTCGCCATGGGTCAATCCCGCCTCCTCTGCCGGATAATCTTCGGTCACCGAGGTCACCAATGCACCCTTTCTGGACTCAAGCCCGAAGGCGCCCTGTGCCTTGGGATCGATGTTGTCGATCGTCACACCGAGATAGCCGCGGACCACCTTGCCGTGCTCCCGCAACTGGGGCACGATCCTGGCCAGGGTGTTCACCGGGATGGCGAATCCCAAATTTTGACCTCTGGCATTGATCGCGGCGTTGATCCCAATGACCTCGCCCCTCAGGTTGACCAGCGGGCCTCCGGAATTTCCGAAATTGATCGCGGCATCGGTCTGGATGTAGTTCTCGAAAGAGCGGTCCGAGAGACCCAGTGCCCGACCTTTGGCGGACACGACACCGACCGTGATCGTATGGTCCATATTCAGCGGATTGCCGGCTGCCATCACCCACTCACCGACACGCAGCGCGGCTGAATCCCCCATCTGCAGGTGAGGGAATTCACCGTTGCCCTTTTTGACCCGGATAAGCGCCAGATCGGTCGCGGGATCGGAGCCGACGACCTCGGCCTCATAGGTTGTACCATCGACCAACTCGACCTCAATCTTGTCGGCGTCATCGACGACGTGATTGTTGGTGATGATCTCACCGGTCGCGGTGATAAAGAAACCGGATCCTTCCGAGCGCCGCGGCCTCGGCTCTTCATCTTGCGGTGAGGGTTGTTGGCGGAAGAAGAAGTGGAAACGATCAGCCGGGGCCTGTTCTTTCGCCGACCGAAAATCTATCACCCGCACTGACACCACCGAAGGTATGACCCGATCGGCCAGGGCAACAAAATCGGGGGCCAGAAAATTGACCGCGGCCGGAGTCGCCTGAGCCAGGGTATCGGAGCGGTCCGCTCCGACGCTCTGGGTCATGTCCAATCCTCCCGACAGCATCATTCCGAAGACCACCGCCGCCACGACGATGACGGCAAGTGAGAGAACGTTATGTGTTCCGATTTTCATCAAAGACCTCCTGGGGACATCGAGCCCCTGCACCTTGTGAGAACCAAGCAAAGGGCATGCCAAATTCCCGATCGAACCAACATTCCCCTAACGGCCGATTTTTGCGGCTCAGAGGCTCAGGTGGATGCCAATGTGGCATTTGCTGGGTGAATTCTGTCCTCTCAAGAAGACAGGGTCGGAGCTACAACGACGTGGTCCTTGCCCTCGTCTTTGGCTCGGTACATCGCAAGGTCGGCGGCGCGCATCAGAAGGTTCTTTTTCAGATCGGTCGACCCCGTTCGGGGCAGGTGCACCGGATAGACGGCAACACCAACGGACACGGTCAAGACTGAGCGGAGGCTGACCGGTCCTTCGGCCCAGGTAAAGCTCCCCCGGAGGAAAGTGGCCCCTCGGAGCGCTTCGCAGATCTGCTCCCCGACCTTCGACGCCGCCTCTGCGCTGAAGCCCGGCAGGATGACGACGAATTCGTCACCGCCGTAACGTGCCAACGTCGCCTCAGGCGCTTCGACCACCTGAGACAACAACACCGCAAACTCCTTCAAGACCTGCGAACCCGCAAGGTGACCCAAGGAGTCGTTGACCGCCTTGAAATTGTCGAGATCCAGGAAAAGCAGGGCAACTTCAGACCCCCTGACATCGGCGCGCACCAGGTCTTCAGTCAAGCGGTGGTGAAAGAACCGGTCGTTGTACAGACCACTGAGGTCGTCCCTGCGAGCCATTTCACTCGCTTTTCGTGCATCCAAAAGATTTTCGAGGAAGACGGAAGTGTAGGCCCCAAAGACCTCAAGGATGCCAATGTCCTGCGAGGTGTAGGACCCACTTTTCCGATTGACCAGTTCGAGGACCCCACAGACCGCGTGCTCGATCCTGATCGGCACGGCGACGACGCCGGTCGTCTTGAAATCCGAGGCCGCGTCGAAACGGTCACAAAAGTGACGGTCCGCCGGGGGATTCACCATCAAATAGGGCTCCCCGGTCCGATAAACTCGTCCGACGACCCCGTCACTCGAATGGAGCGTACGACCCAACACGGAATCGGCCGACGGACCGAAGGCCGCCAAGAAATAGAGGTCCGGTCCCTCGCCGCCGGCCAACCGGTCTCCCGGGCGATCCATCAAAAAGGAACCGGCCTCCGAGGGCACAAAGTCGTTGGCCTTGCTCAAAATCTCAACCAGAAAGGGCCCCAAATCCAGGCGTGGAATGGTCAAGGCTGTGTAGCGTTGGCGCTCGAGGTGCGGCTCGAGGGCCTTTTGAACGAGCGTCTTGACATCCGGCGGGTGATTCATCGGTTCCAGTGTACTCGGTCCGAGCGAAAAGAGGCTGGGACGCTGGGAGGCAGGACAGGGCCGGATTCCCCACGATTGGATTCAATCCCGAGGCGTGTAGGGGCGGACCCCTGTGTCCGCCCATGCTGAATCCACCGGTCACGCCCAGACTCATAACCTGAGGAGTCAACGCCGTGATCGACCGTAACAGGGCGGGCACAGGGACCCGCCCCTACATTCCCAGCATTCCAGCATCCCAGTTGATAGCTTATCTCACCAAAGCTCGGAGCCGCTTTTCGAGGTCACGGACGGTCTCACTATGATCTGCCCTTCCCGGGGCGAAACGGATGGCCTCAAGAGCCTTGCGAACGGCCCGCATCTCAGCCTCTCTGGCACCGAATTTCTGTTCCTCACTCAGACCGATCCACCACTGCTCCATTGCCAAATGCAGCTCACGCGCCCTTTGGGCCGGGGACTGCCCGGCTTTCCGGGCCGGAATCACACCGCTGCGGCGCCGGGTTACAAGCCAGGCCAGGAGTCCTCCACCGATGACACCGACCATCAAGGCACTGCCGATGATGACCCAGATCGGCATTTCGGTCGGGTCTCCCCCGCCCGACTCAAACTCCGACTGATCCGGCAGAACCTCGTCGATCCCAGCGCCAACTCCCGCGGCCGGTGCAGGCCTCACCGGCGTCGGCGTGGGTACAGGCGCCTCGACCCCGAGGACCAAGGGGCCCAGGCTCTGGATCTCATAGACACCCGAGGCGGGATTGAATACCGCCAACTCGACCGGTTCGAGGATCAGCTCGCCCGATGTTCGCGGCAACAGGGTCGTACGCCAGCTCCTCGAGCCGCGAATACCCGCCCGGTCGATCGTAACCGCACTTTCCTCTTCCGGCGGGTAGATCTCGCAGTCCGCACACGAGGGCCACAGAGCCGGCGCCTGGACCAGGGGAAGATTGCCCTGACCCTCAAGGGTAATTGTCAATACTGCTGAGGCTCCGAAAGGCACGGTAGCCGGCGTGATCTGGGCCGAATACCTGAGAGTTCCCACCGCGCCAGAGAATCCGGGCGGCGCCGACGACCTGGGGGTGACGGCCACATCCACCGTCCGGGTCGATCGTTCCACGACCGTGTGGGGCGAGAAGACACTCTGCCCTCGGAACCCGATACGGGCCTTGGCCGCCGGAATCTGAAGGGTCCCCGGTTTGAGGGGAATCAGGACGAATCGGGCCAGAACAAAACGATTGAAGCTCTCCCCGTTGACCTCGACAACCTCTGCGTCGACTCTCTCAGGATTCTTCAGCCGCTGAACCCACCACCCGGGGTACTCGGGCACGTCAACCCACTCGAACCCGTCGACGCCGCCGCCGGTCGTGTCCAGGACAACAGCCGCCACCAACGGCTGGCCATCAGCGATTTTCGACAGGGAGAGGATGTGTCGCAGCTCGACCTTGGCTTGGCGGACGGGGCGTCGGGGTTTACCGAAGAAATCGGCGAAGGGATCGACCCCACCGAAGGGCCCCGATCGTCTGGCGCGTCTTTGTTGATGCACCGTGCCCGGAACGATCTCAGCCGTCACCGCTCCTCCGGCCAATTCCCGAGCGCCGAGCCTGACGGTGATTGGACCAACCACTGCTGATCCCACTCCAAGAGGACGCAGAATCCAACTGAGACTCAGAGCGGATGTCGACCGCCCATTGACCCAACTGAACTGGGTCTCGGTTGACGGCCCCTGAACCACCTCAAAATTAACCAACTGGCCGAGATCGGCCACCGGACGGTCATTCCCGGGCTCGACGACCTGTACGGTCAACCGGGTCAGGTCTTCGACACCGAGACGCTGGGGCTCCAGACTCACCCGAAGCGAAGGCGCCTCTGCAGCCAGGGTGGTCGCGCCGGCCAACAGGAACACCAGAAATACCGCAGGCAGATTCGACACCTGTCTCCACAGTATCCTGTGCCCGAGTCTCCCAGCCTCCCAGCGTCCCAGCGTCCCAGCGTCCCAGCTTTGCTCCGCCAAAAGGGTCGAACGGCAGGCGGATGCAAAACTCACCAGTCCTTCTCCACGGTTCCGCTTTGGGCCACCGGCGTCTGCATGGCCTCACGGGCCTCAGCCTCGGCCCGATCCAACGCGTCGAAGAGACCACCATTCGGATCAGGAGTCGGGGTCGGTTGCGGACCCTGTTCGCCCGAAGGATCCGGAGTCGGTGTCGGCTGTTGCTGATCCTCTTGGTCCTGCTCCTGCGGATCCTGCTCCTCGTCCTGCTCCTGGTCCTCGTTCTTGTCCTGGTTTTCCTGTTCCTGCTCCTGCTCTTGCTCCTGCTGCATCTTGAGCGCCAATTCGAAGTTCCGCTTGACCTCCGGGTTGCCGCCGTCAGCCAACAGGGCCCGACGCAAGAGTTCGACGGCGATTTCTGCCTGCCCACCGGTCAAGGCCGCCGTCCCGGCGTTGAAGGACGCTCCGGCTATACCCTCCTCCTCTGCCTGAGCCAGCAGAGCAATCGCCGGCTCGACTTCTCCCTGGGCCGCCAGGCCCGTCCCCAAATCGTAGATCCGTTCGGGGTTCTGGGGATCCAACTGGGCCGCCCCCTCAAAGTGCGCGACCGCTCTCTCATGGTCACCGGCCTCCCATTGGGTCATTCCCGCACGTGCCAGCCGCCGGCTGCCGCCGGGGATCCATCGTTGCCACCAGGACACGGTCTCCGGCCGATGAGGCTGTTGGACGGTCTCGCCCTGTGCCGGAGCCTGAGCGCCCAGCGCCGGCACAGGATGCTGCTGTGCGTCAACCGCCGGCACACCCAACACCAGGAGGACGAGGGCCGCCGCTGCCCGCTTTCGCCACGGTGACAGCAGAAAACTGCCGATCACCATCAGAACCGCCGCAATCAGGAAAACCGGGAAGCGCTCGATCCGGCGGGGTTTCTGTTCAGTCTGTACCTCACGGGTCCTCAGACCTTCGACGGCGGCGATCAGCTCCTTCTCCGTTTGGGCCCCATCGGCCACCAGCACCTCGCCGCCAACCTGTTCGGCCATCTTCTCGAAGGTTGCCGTTTCAGCCCTGGTCACCACCGGCCGGCCCTCCTTGTCCTTCTTGTAGTGCATGGCGCCCGAAGCATCGAGGGTCGGAATCGGACCACCTCGTTCTGTCCCGACAACGACTCCGAGCAGACCGGCGCCGGCCTCCTGGAGGAGCGAAGCCGCCGTGTCGACATTGCCCTGGAGGTTTTCACCATCGCTGAAGAGGACGACTACCCGCCCCTCCCCTTCAGAGGGCAGCAGGCGGACGGCCGCTCTCACCGCTGTCTCGAGGTTGGAACCCGGCTTCCCGATCATGCCCGGGCGGACCCCGTCCAGGAAGGATGCCACCGCTTCAAGGTCTCTGGTCAGGGGAATCAGTGAATAGGCCTCGCCGGCAAACACCACCACGGCGATCCGATTGCCCCCGAGGCCCGGCAGAGCCCGGCGGATGATCTCCAGCGAACGGCCCAGACGGTTCGGCTGCACATCGGGGCACTGCATGGAATCGGATACATCCAGGGCGAGGACCAGGTCTCTGGTCCTGATGGAGACTTCTTCCGGCATGTTCCCCCACTGGGGCCGGGCCAGAGCCAGGACAATCAATGCGGCAGCGGCACACCACAACACCATCCGCCACACCCCGGTCGCCGGTGCTCCTCCGATCAAACGATCCCAAACGGCGGGGGACGCCAACGCCCTTTGGCGCGTCAGGCGGCTGCGATGCCGCACGAGAACCAAAGAGGCAATGCCGGCGACCGCCAGGAGTAGCCACAACCGCTCCGGTTGCGCGAAGATCACCATGGAGTCCTCCCAGCCAGGCTCTCCACACCGGCCGCCACCAGCAGCACCAGGAAGGCGGCCATCGCCCACGGTTCGAATCGCTCTCGATAACGCTCCAGCCGGGTCGAGGTGAATTCCGTCGTTTCCAGGGCGTCAATCTCGCCGAAAACCCCCGTGAGGGCCTTGCCATCCCTGGCGTGGAAAGATACGCCACCGGTTCGACGCGCGATCTCGGCCAGCAGTTCCGGGTTGGTCTCGACCTCGACCTTCTGAATTCGCTCCATGATCCGACCGGTCCGAGGATCCCTGATGCGAATCGGCAGCGGAACCAGCCCACCCTTGCCGACGAGAACCGTGTGAATGACGATCCCTTCTTCGACGGCGAGATCGCTCGCGGTCAATGGATCCAGCTGTCCTGCATTGTTGGATCCGTCGGTCACCAGAACTACTACCTTGGACTCTGCCTCCGATGAGCGCAGTCGGCTGACCGCCGTTCCCAACCCCATTCCAATCGCCGTACCATCAGGCAGAACGCCCATCTCGACACCATCGAGCATCCGGCCGGCAACCTCGTGATCCAGGGTCAAGGGACACAACGTCACGGCAGCCCCCGCAAACACCACCAGGGAAATCCGGTCATGAGGCCGTCCCTCGAGGAATCCACCAATGACCTCTTTGGCGACGGAGAGGCGATCCGTTGGCTTGAAATCCAGGGCCGCCATGGAGCCGGACACGTCCAGCACGACCGCCAGGTCCACACCCTCGGCCGTTTCAATGCTCTGTGACAAGACCTCTTGGGGCCGGGCCAGGCTGACGGCCAGAGGCACGATGGCAGCAGCCGCCACCACCCCGGCGCAAGTCGTCGCCACTGCTGCCCAAGCCAATCGCCGGCCGCCGCCATCTCGGGCACGGCCAACAATCGGGAAGGGATATCGCAGCCATCGCCGCCGCAGGAGCCACACTCCGGCCAAGGCCACGGCCACCACCGCGAGGAACAGCCAATCCGGTGAAGCGATACGCATCACCGGTTTCCCTCGTCACCGGCAACATCGGGCAATAGGAAGATCTCCAACTCGCTGCCGATATCGCGAGCCGACCGGCCGGTGGCCTCCAACTCCGAATCCGCCACCGATCGCCGACCAAAGCGAACCCCGTCGGCCACGGTCGTCAATCGCTGTAGGCCCAGTTGCACCTCCTGCGGCCACCCGGACCTACGAGCCAAGGTCCGCAACTCGTTTGAAGTCATCTCGACCGCCGGTTCGCCGGTACGCCGCTCGAGGTAATGCCGAACTCCCCAAGCCAGGCGATCGCACACGACCGCCGCGGGTTGGCGGCCAATCGCACCGTGAACCTCCCGGAGCAGCCGCTCCAACTCGTCAAAGGGCGCCAACCGTGGGGTCCCGGCCTCGGGGGCTCCACCCGAACGCGATCGCCACCACCAGGCGGCGAGAACCACCAACGGCAGCAGAACGACAAACAAGGGCGCCACCCACTCCCAGGGAAAGCCCTCAATGCCCAGTGGAGCCCGGAGCGGCGCGGGCCGCCCCTCGTCCTCTGGTGCAAGCACCGAGGCCACCGTGATTTTCGGTTTCTCGGTCGCCGCAACGTTGACCGCCTGACCGTCGGTGTTCCGAAGGCTGACCTCGATTCCCGGAAGTTCGAGGTCGCCGACGTCCAACGGTACGAGGACAACCTCCCACGCCGGGGGGTTGGCGCCCGGAACCTCTCTCGGGCCTTCAACGACAACCCAGGGATTCCCGGCGGTCGGCGACAGCGCCAGATCACCCCACAGGCCGTCCTCGCCTCCGCGCGCCTGGACCCGTACTGAGATCCGATCCCCTACCGTCACCGCCTCATCCGGAACCCTGATATCCAGCGCGGCCTCACCGGCCTCGAGAATCCCGGCACCACCGAGGAAGAGCAGCAACAAAAAGGGAACGCAATAGCCAAAAAAAGACACGAAAAGGCACGAAAAGAAGGACCGCAGGCCATCGACCACCGATCGCAATCCGCTGCCGTCCCCGCTGAAGGAGGATGGCTGACAGCTGATAGCTGAGAGCTGAGAGCTCCTGACAGCTGATGGCTGATAGCTGATAGCTTTCTTACCGAGCACGCCGTTGCTCCCGTCGTTCGAAGAGTGCCTGGACCGCCGGCAGATAGTCCCGATCGGTCGACAGGTCAACGATGTCAACTCTCGGAACGCTTGTCTTCCGGCGCTGCCCCCGGGTCCGACCAGCGATCCAGCGCCGTCCCTTTTCGACGTCGGACACCGGAACCGGTCCATCGGTGATGCCACCGTCCAGGAGGGGGTCTCCCACCCGCACTACCACCACGTCGTGGCGTCCGGCCAGCGCCGCCAATGTTCGGCGGGGCAGGCTGCATGTCCGGTCGACTACCAGGATCACCACACCACGTCGATGAAGAAGGCGTCCCGCTGCGTTGACCGCCTCGTCGACCGCCGTTCCGCGACCGCCCGGGGCCGCTCCCAGCACCTCCCGGACGACTCTGAGGCCGTGGCGCCAACCGGACCGAGGTGGAATCAACGACCGGATCTTGTCGTCGAACAAAACGGCGCCAACCCGGTCCTGCCTGGAGGCGGCCAGGGCGAACAAACTCGAAGCCTCTGCGATCAGATCGTGCACGGTCATCACCCCGGAACCGAATCTCGTCGATGCCGAGAGATCGACCAGCAGCAGCACCGTCAGATCCCGCTCCTCGTGATAGCGCTTGACGTGGAGGTCCCCAGTTCGGGCCGTCACGTTCCAGTCGATGGTCCGCACGTCGTCACCGCTGCGGTACTCCCGAACCTCCTCGAACTCCAGGCCACGGCCCTTGAAGGCGCTGCGATAGCGCCCGGCCATGCCCGCCTCCATCGCCTGGCGCGCTCGAATCTCCAAGCGCCTGACCTGGGCGCGAAGCTCCGGGCCGGCGTGCTGGATCTTATCGGCCGGCGCCGGCCGGCCCAGCCACCAAGCAACCGCCCCGGGAAGCGAACTCACGGCACCTCCACCGCCAACAGCAACCGTTCGACCACAGCCTCGGCGCCCACGCCCTCAGCCTCGGCCTCGTAGGTCAAGACCAGGCGATGCCGCAGAACCGAAGGCGCCAACTCTTTGACGTCTTCCGGCGTCACGAAGGCCCGACCGCGAACCAGGGCCAGTGCTCGACTTCCCACCGCCAGGGCGATCGAGGCGCGGGGGGAGGCGCCGAAAGCGATCAGCGGCGCCAGATCGCCCAGACCCACCTCGGACGGTCGCCTCGAAGCCGCCACCAGATTGACGATATAGGACCGGATGCGGTCGTCCAGGTAGACCTCTCGGGCGACCCGCTCCAGTTCGCCTAACTCGTCGAGTGACGTCATGCACTGCGCCACCGGGAAGGCCTCACCCAGGTGATACTCCAGAACCTTGCGCTCTTCCTCAAGGGCCGGATAGTCGACCAAAACCTTGAACAGAAATCGGTCCAACTGCGCCTCGGGCAGCGGGTAGGTCCCCTCCTGCTCGATCGGGTTCTGGGTCGCAAGGACGACGAACGGATCGGGCAGGAGGAAAGTCTCATCTCCGATGGTGACCTGTCGCTCTTCCATCGCCTCAAGCAGGGCCGACTGCACCTTGGCCGGTGCGCGGTTGATCTCGTCAGCCAGAACCATATTGGCGAACACCGGGCCCTTGTGCGCAACGAATTCCGATGTCTTGGGATCGAATACCATGGTTCCCGTCACGTCGGCCGGAAGGAGGTCCGGCGTGAATTGCAACCTTTGGAAGGCGCCTCCTACCACGGCGGCCAGGCTGCGAACCAGCAGGGTCTTGGCCAGACCCGGCACACCCTCGAGCAGGACATGACCCCTGCACAACAGTGCGACCAGCACCGTTTCCACCAGTCGGTCCTGGCCCACGACCACCGCGGACACCGCCCGCTGAATTTCTCCCAATCGGGCTGCGGCCCGATCCACCTGTCGATCTTCAAGTTGTTGTTCCATCACACTCCCCTGGGGCCAGTTGGCCCAAAGAAGCCCTTGATGCAAACAGCATGCCGGGTTTTTCGTTCACTTTCGGTCGATTCGAGGCCCGACCGAGCGTCCAGGGTCACGCCGAAAAGGCCAACCACGCCTATTCGGCACATTTTTCCGACCTTGGCGGAATCCAATTGGATCGAGTATCGTTCTCCTGACTGTCAGCAACAGAGGAGGCGAGATGTACTACATCAAGGGCAAGGTGACGCTCCAGGCGCACGTCAACATTCCCGAGGGCACCTGTGAAGAAGAATATGCGCGGCGTGGGTTCTTCGGTAGAACGACCCATTTGTACCGGGCCGAACCCCCGGTCGGCTGGTCGGACATCGAAGGCGATCTGCGACCCCACGCCTACGTGATGGCAGACCTCGAAGATCTCGACAACGGCGACTACCTCCAAGGCAGGGTGTCCTTCCTCGCGAACGACGACTGCGTTTTGCTCTTCGCCATCGTCAAATCTCCGATGGACTACTTCTTCCGCAACGCCGATGCGGACGAGGTCCTGTTCGTGCATCGCGGCACCGGTGAGATCGAAACCGATTTTGGGCCCCTGACCTATGAGAAGGGCGACTACCTGGTGATCCCACGGGGCACGGTCTACCGTCTCCTGCCGGCCGAAGAAACCGCCCTGCTGATCATCGAGTCCAAGGGCGAGGTCGAGATTCCCGACCGGGGCATCGTCGGCATGCACGCCCTGTTCGACCCTGCGGTCATCAAGGTGCCCGAACCGTCGCCCGAGCGACCCAAGGGCGAGGGTCCCTTTCGGCTCAAGGTACAGCGGCAGGGCCGGATCTCGACGATCACCTATCCCTTCAACCCGATCAATGTTGTCGGCTGGAAGGGCGATCTGACCGTTTGGCAGCTCAACATACGCGACATCCGGCCGATCATGTCCGAGCGCTACCACCTGCCGCCAACTGCCCACATCACGTTTCTGATGCAAAACGTGGTCATCTGCACCTTTCTGCCCCGTGGGCTGGAGACTGGCGACCCCGGTGCACTCAAGGTGCCCTTCTTTCACAACAACATCGACTTCGACGAGGTGATTTTCTATCACGACGGCGAGTTCTTCAGCCGGGGCGGCATCACGCCGGGCATGGTGACCTTCCATCCCCAGGGTATTCACCACGGTCCGCACCCGAGCGCCGTCGAGGCCGCCAAGGACAAGACCCACACCAACGAGAAGGCGGTGATGGTGGATACTCGCTACCCCCTCAACCCGACGCCACATGCAGCGTCCGCCGAGGTCTGGGATTATTGGAAAAGTTGGATCCAGAGATGAGCCATTCTCAGCGGCGATCTGCACCAGAGCCTTGAGACTCTGGCACATCTCATCCGCTAGAAGCACTCATCTCTGGATCCGGATGACAAAGGAGTGATTATGACTACCGAGCGCAACCCCGCAGGCCTCCGTGGCATCGAATTCGTCGAGTTTTGCGGCCCGGACCCCGAGTTCATGGACCGGACCTTCAAGGCCTTCGGCTTTTTCAAAATGATGCGCCATACCTCCAAAGCGATCGACTACTACGAGCAGAACCACATTCGTTTCCTGCTCAATCAACAGCCGGAGAGCTTTGCTGAGAGCTTCGGCGAACGCCACGGGCCGTCGATCTGCTCGATGGGGTGGCGTGTCGATGATGCTGCGGCTGCGATGGAATGGGCCTTGGACCACGGCGCCCGGCAATACGACGCGGAGGCCGACACCAAATGCTTGGATGTCCCGGCCATTTACGGCATCGGCGACAGCTTGATCTACTTCATCGAGACTTTCGGCCGCCGAGGCTCGCCCTACACCCCCGAATACATCGACCTCGAACAGCCCGAGATCGTTGAAGACAAGGGCTTCTTGATGATCGACCACCTGACCAACAACGTTTGCAAGGGCACGATGGAGGAATGGGCCGACTTCTACAAGGACGTCTTCGGATTCACCGAGGTCAGGTATTTCGACATCAAGGGCGAAGAAACCGGGCTGAAGTCATACGCCCTTCAGTCCCCAGCCGGCGGTTTCTGCATTCCGATCAACGAAGGCACCGAGGAAAAGAGCCAGATCGAGGAGTATCTGCGGGAGTACGACGGCCCCGGCATTCAGCATCTGGCCTTCCTGTCTTCCGACTTGCTGGCTTCCCTCGACAAACTCGAGGGCGGCGGCATCGAGACGCTGGACATCGCAGATGACTACTACGAGACGGTCTACGACCGCGTGCCCAACGTCACCGAAGACCGGCAGCGCATCCGTCACCACAACGTTCTGGTCGACGGTGACGATGACGGATACTTGTTGCAGATATTCACCAAGAATCTCTTCGGTCCGATCTTCATCGAACTGATTCAGCGCAAGAACCACAAGAGCTTCGGCGAGGGTAACTTCCAGGCCCTCTTCGACTCGATCGAGAGGGACCAAAGACGTCGCGGGGTGTTGTAGGAGCTGTCAGCTCTCAGCTGTCAGCTGTCAGCTCAGGCGCCTGCAAAACCGGCTAACCAGACCGCTGTACAGATCGAAAGACCACTGGTCAGTCCGACAAATATACTGAACCGCAAAGACGCGAAGAGCGCTAAGGTTTATATTTCCAACCTCTTCTTTGCGTTCCCTTTGCGGTCTTTGCGTCTTCGCGGTTCAATTATCTTCCTGTGTTGGTCCTTCTTTTTTGTGCCTTTTTGTGGCTATTCCATTGATTCTGCACCGGTCTGGTCGCGCTACAATGGCGCGGTGTCCAGCGAACGTATCGGCCGGTATGAGATTCTCGAGACCCTGGGAAAGGGCGCCATGGGCGTCGTCTATCTGGCCCGAGACCCTATCATCGACCGACGCGTCGCCCTCAAGACCCTCCGCCTCGACATCGACCCTGATTTTGCCGGAGAATTTCGGGAGCGGTTCTTCCCCGAGGCCAAGGCCGCCGGGCGGCTCAACCACACAGGCATCGTCACGATCCACGATGTCGGCGAGTGCCCGGAGACCGGCCTCGTCTACATCGCAATGGAATACATCAAGGGCCAGGATCTCAATCAGATGCTGGGGGCCGACCGGCGCCTCCATCCGGCCGAAGCGGCACGCATCGCCGCTGAAGTGGCTCTCGCCCTGGATTACGCCCACAACCTCGGCGTCGTCCACCGGGACATCAAACCAGCCAACATCATCCTGACGACCGGCGGTTCGGCCAAGGTGATGGACTTCGGCATCGCACGACTCGAAAGCTCCAATCTGACTGTCGACGGGCAGTTCATCGGAACTCCAAACTTCATGTCCCCGGAACAGATCACGGGGAAGAAGGTCGACGGCAGGTCCGACCTCTTCTCTCTCGGGGTCGTGCTCTTCAACCTCTTGACCGGAACCCGGCCGTTTCCCGGCGCCAACATGCACGAGGTGACCCTCAAGATCGCCCAGGAGTCCTGCCCGATTCCGTCGACGGTCGTACCCGGTCTGCCGGCAGCCTTCAATCCGATCGTACTGAAGTGCCTGGAAAAGGACCCCGGCCGGAGGTTCCAGACCGGAGCAGAACTCGCCGAGGTCCTGGGGGCCCTGGCGCGGGCGCTCGTGCCCCGGGCGGAGGACGACGCCGGCCGAACCGCCATCTCCTCCCCTCCTGCCGCCGCGCCCAAATCCGAACCGGACCGGAAGCACGGCGCCTTCGATCCAGTCAGCGCACTGAAGAAGATCTCGCTCCCCAACTGGCTGCACTGGCCGGTCCAAGGCCGCTGGGCCGGGGCGGTCATCGCCGGCTGTGCCCTCCTCACCCTGGTGTCAACCGTCGTCTTGAGCCTGATGATCGATCGCGGCCCCTGGCCCAGTCCCTCGGCCGAGGCCGTTCTCGGGCGTCACTGGACGGTCAAGAGGTTTGTCCAGGCACAAGACGCTTTGGCGCGCGGCGATTTGCCGGCGGCCGAAACCGCCTGCCTCCAGGCCCTGCACCAGGCCCCGACCTCGCCGGGAGGACGGGCATTGGCAGCCAAGATCCGTCTCGCATTGGAGGCCGAGGAGACCATTCTCGCCAACCGAGACCGGGTGGAAACCCTGGTGTTTGAGGGTCGGGAGTCATACCGCAAGGGCCGCTACCAAGGGGCCGTCCAACTTTTCGAACAGGCCCTGGAAATCGATACCGGCCACGAGTTGGCCGCCAGTTACCTCGAATTGGCCCGGGAACGTCTGAATGACGCCAACAGACGGCGCTCCCGCCAGACCACCCCCACCCGGACAACCGCTACCGCTGCCGCACAGCCAAGGCCTGTCTTGCCTCAGGCCGTTCCGACCCCGGGGCTGGTCAGAATTCACCTCCGTTTCGACTCACCACTCAACTCCGGCCATCTGACCGTGACGCTGGACGGTGAAAGTCTCGAAGAGGTGCCCTTCGATTTCTCTCGAAAAGGTCTGCTCGGCATAAAGCGCAAGGGGACGGGGACCCTCAGACGGACGTTGATCGCACCGAGCGGCCACCATACGATCGGCATCAAACTTTCCTCACCGAAGCTGAAGACCCCTGCCGAGGCCTCCTTCAGCAAGAACCTGATCGCCGGCAGTCAATGGTCCTTGAGAGCCGATTTGCCCTCTGCGAAGGCGACACCGTCTTTCTTCCTGATCAGGGCCGACTGAGGCTACCGGGGGTGGCACTTCGCACGCTGACCTTGTCCACCAGTTGGGGCGACATTCTGCTCAAGGGCGGTTCCCGCGCCGGAGAGGGCACGCTGCTGGTGCTGCCGCAGTTCCGGCTGGCCCTGGATATCGGCCGACCGCACCGGATATTGCCGCCGGTAACCACGGCCTGCCTCAGTCACGGACACGTCGATCACCTGGGAGGCCTCGCCTACTGGGCCGGCCAGCGATTCCTCCACTCGATGGGTCCGGCCATACTCTGTGTACCTGAATCCATCGTGGACGACATCTCCGAACTGATGGCTATTCACGCCCGACTCGAGGGAGGCAAGCCCTATGACACCGTCTTCAAATCGGTGTCGGACGGCGCCATCCACCCACTGAGGAAAGATTTCAACCTGGAGTTCTTTACGACTGACCATTGGGTTCCCACCCTGGGCAGCCGACTTCACTGGACCAGGAGACGACTCCTGCCCTCACTGGCCGGGGCCGAGCCTGCCGAGCTTGCCGAACTTCGAAAGAGCGGCACTCCGATCACCTCCGACGTCGTCACCCCTCTGCTGGCCTACGGCGCCGATACCGGACCCGGTCTGTTCGCCGACGATCGAGCCCTCGATGCAGAGATTCTGCTTCTGGAGTGTTCCTTTTGGAAAGACGGTGATCTCGAGCGGGCCCGCACCTACGGACATCTTCATATTTCAGACCTTGTCGAGCTCGCACCGCGCCTCAGCTGTCAACATCTGGTCCTTCTTCACGCCTCCCGCCGAACCCGGCTCCATGAAGTCGAACAGATCATGGCTGCCGAACTGGCGCCGGTTTTCCAAGGGAATCTGCACCATATGATGATCGAATGGGAATAGGCAGACCAGAACGCCAGCGGCAACCGCTGTAGGGTGGGCCTTGGCCCACCAATTCTAATCTCCGGACCGAGCGATGGTGGGCCAAGGCCCACCCTACGGGAAGCAGCCCGTCAGAAGGATCCTCCCTTCAGACTTCCCCTCCCAGCGTCCCCGCAACCGAAACGGCAAGCCGTTTCGGGTTGATATGTCTTCTGAGGGCCTCGGTGACTTCGTCCCTGGAGACTGCCAACAGTTCCTTGGGAAATTGATCCATCCGCGAGATATCCTGCCCCGCGAGCAGGGTCTTGACCAACTCCACTGCGACGCCGACATTGGTGGCCAGTCCGACCTGGTACCCGCCCGCCCAGGCCTGCCGTTCGTCCTCCAGCTCGGCCTCCAGCGGCCCGGTTGAGAGAAAATCGTCGAGAACTTCCCGACACAACCCCAGGGCTCGCTCGAGATTCTGTGAGGCAACGCTGAGGCTGATCACCCACGGCCCCGGAATCTGGAGGGTGCCCATGAAGCCGCTGTTGATGCCGTAGGTCAGTCCGGCTTCGTCCCGAACGGCAACTCCCAATCTCGAAGTCAACGTTGACTGACCCAGGCAGGAGTTGGCCAACTGGGCCGCAGGATAGTCGGTATCGCCAAAACGAAGGTCCCCCGCATGGCCTAGATAGACGTCGAGATTGGGTCGGTCGGGCAACTCGGTGTCCACGCGGGCAGGAACCCCAACCCCAACCTCGGGAACAGCCGGCAGGTCCGCCGCTTGCACCCCCCAACCAAAGAGCGCTTCGCCGAAGAGCTGTTGAACATCAACATCCTCGACATCGCCAACCACGGCGCACACCAGCGAATGCCCTCCATAGTGACGGGCATGGAAAATTTCCAGGTCTTCCCTAGTGATCTCTTTGACCTCGGCCTCCCGAATTTCGACCTCCCGCCGCCGGTGGGGATGACCAACGGGATAGACCAGTCGCGTGAACTGCCCGAAGGCCACGGCCGAGGTGTCCTGGCGCTCGTGCTGCAGCACTCCGAGAATCCGCTCCTGGACCTTCTCCAACTCTTCGCCTGGGAATGACGGGCGGCGAAGGACCGACGACAGGATGTCGGCCATTCGGGGGAGCTCTTCCGCAAGACCCTGGAGGGAAAAGGACACCGAGGCCGGCGCCGAACTCGAACTGCGGACATCCAACTGCAGCCCGTGGTCTTCCAACTCGCGGGCCAGGGCCATTCTCGAAAACTCGGCCGTTCCCCGCTCGAGCATCGCGGCCACCAGGCTGGGAACGGCGAACCGGCCGTCGGTGACCATCGCCGGACCTCCCTGAAGCATGCCGGCGATCGTTACGGTCGGTGCATGGGTGTTGGTGACGACCGCCAGGCGCCCGCCGCCGTCGAAGGCGTGAAGGGTAACCCGTTCGGCGAAAGAAATCCTGTCCCCAGGATCAAAAAGGTTCTTGGTCATCGGCCGTTCTCCGGGTCGGACTCCGGCACGAACCACCCGACGGTTCGATTGGAGGGTTTGAGGTACATCTGACACACTCGCATGACGTCCTCCGGCCCGACCTCCGCCACACGATCCATCTCGTCGGCAAAGGTCCGCCAGTCTCCAATGGCAACAGCTTCAGTCAGGGCCGAAACCAGGCGGGCTGGAGACTCCCGCTGAAAGGCCAAATCGGTCCGGCACTGAACCTTGGCTCGCGCCAACTCCCCAGGCTCGGCCATGGCCGTCCCCAGTGCGTGAACTTCCTCGAAGATCATCGCCTCGACATCGGCGTGCTCCACCCCGGGCGCCAGAGTGGCAAAGACCTGGAAGAGCCCGGGGTCATGAGTCTCCATCGCCGAGGCGTGGACGCCAAGGCAGAGATTGGTTTCGACCAAACGCCGGCTCAACCTGGACACGACGCCCTCGGTGAGAATCTGCGCCGCCACGCCCAGGGGCGCTATATCCCGATGAAGGCCCTCCGGGATGTGCCAGACGCACCCGATGAAACCCAGTTCGCCCGATCGGTGAACGGTAAAGCGCCGCTCCCCCCGCTGACGACCTTCACGGATCGTCCCTCGAGGTCTCCGGGCCGAGCCGGACTCCAGTGGACCGAAGAATCGTTCGACCAGATCGAGGGCCGGCTTTTCCTCGATATCCCCTGCGACGATCACGGATGCGTTGTCCGGCTGGTAGAAGGTGTTGTAAAACCGCCTGAGTGTCTCTCCCTGGATGGCCTCGACGTCTCCCCGCCACCCGATCGTCGGGTGGTGGTAGGGGTGTTCGATGAAGGCGTGGGCGAAGAGACCCTTGAGCAGAATCTCGAACGGCTCATTCTCGCCCCGGTCCAACTCGTTCAGCACGACGGAACGTTCCTTTTCCAAATCCTCGTCGCGGACCAGGGCGCCCCGCATCCTGTCGGCCTCGATGTCTGCCGCCGTTTCCAGGTGCTCGACCGGCACGGTCGCGTAGTAGTTGGTCCGGTCCAACCAGGTGGTCGCGTTGAAGTTTGCGCCGACGCGCTGCAGCACCCTGGCAATCTCGGTCCCCCGACTCCGGTTGAACCGTTTGGTGCCCTTGAACATTAGGTGTTCCAGCATATGGGTCGCGCCCGTGTGGCCGGCGACTTCGTCTTTGG
This sequence comes from Holophagae bacterium, assembly GCA_030637505.1. Classification (GTDB taxonomy): domain Bacteria; phylum Acidobacteriota; class Thermoanaerobaculia; order Thermoanaerobaculales; family Sulfomarinibacteraceae; genus DAOWGJ01. The sequence continues at coordinate 2,055 of DAOWGJ010000192.1, read as the reverse complement.
AGCCGACGCGATAGACCACACCGAGGGTGGCGACCGGCGCCACCGCCGTAGGCGCAATCAGCACGCTCAGGCCATTGTGGGAGAGGCGGAATTCGGAGACTCCGCCCCTGCGTTCGACCAATTCGTATGATGCTTTATTCATTCAGCCGTTGACGGTAGCAGAGGCAGCACGGACTTGGAAGGGAAATAAGACATTAACGCAGAGGCAACAGGGTTCAGGGCGCAGGGGACAGGGACTCGTTCGAGGCAAACGGCAGCAGGGTGGGCCTTGGCCCACCAATTCGAGTTTCCCGATCGAGCCATGGTGGGCCAAGGCCCACCCTACGGGGTCCGTACCGTTAGATTTTTCCTCTTCCGACCGGCCGCAGATCACTCTTCCTCGGCGGTTTGAGGCGCTGCGACCTCCTCGAATGTGAACTCGCTCAGGGCCGCGGTCGCCGTCACCCGGACGTTCGAGGCCGTGCCTTGTACGGGAACGGCAATCGAAAACTCGGCCGACGCTCCCGGCTCCAGGGTCTGAGACAGTCCCGTGGTCCCTTTGCCGGCCGACTCGCCCTCGGCTGTCTGAGCCTCGGCCGTGATCGCGATGGCGGTGACCGCGGTGTCGCCGGTGTTGAAGACCTTGCCGGTCACTTTCATCACCGGACCGGCCTGTTCCCGCCGAAGCTCCGAGACCATCAACGAGGTCGTTGGGCCGGCTTTCTCCGGGTCTCCGGCTGCAAGTTCCGCCTCTGCCTCTGCTGCGCCGGGTTTAATATGACCGACATCCTGATCGGTGATCTTGATGCCGCCGGGGTCGCCGGGGCCGGTTGCGATGGCGCCGTCGAATTTGCCTCTTGGGCTTGCCGGCTCGGCCGGAGCTTCATCGACTTCGACGATTTCCTCAACCAAGCCGGAGGCCTCGAGGTCGATGTACTCGGCCTCGTATCGCTGAAGCGCCCCGTTGGGTAAGGTGACCTCGACCCATGGCCCGTTGAGGGTCAATGACGACACCGGAACCGTAGCACCATCCGCGAACACCAGAGTCCGGCCCTCATCGGCCCCGACACCCAGTCCCAACGCACAGATGATGGCTACCGCCGCAAGCGTAAGAAGCGAGCGTTTCATCTATTCCTCCCGCCAGTTGACCATACGCACCGGCGCGTCGAAGGAGGCGATCGGCTCTTCCAGTTCCAGATTGTCCGTCGCCTGGATCACATGAATCTTGCCGTCGGCGCCCAAATAGACCACCGGGTCACTGACCAGCGCAGTGTCGTCACCGAGGTCCTGATAGCGATCCTCGCCCGGTTGGGGATTGGCGTTGGCCAGGGAGACGACGTAGGTCCGGGCGCTGCCACCGCGCACGCAAGTGTCTTCGATCACCGTGATGTCCTCGACCGGGTTGAAGGTCGAGAAAATGACAAAGTCCTGAAGGACCAGGGCGTTGGTATTGACCTTCTCCCAGTTATCGGTAACCGTGGCGTCGAAAAGCTCCAGGTACCAGCCGTCGACGGTATCGCTGAACAGGAAGTTCTCAGTCTGGGTAACATTCGGGTCCAAATCCATCCCCTGTAAATCGGTGTCGGTCACCGCCGTCACGGGACTCCCACTCGGCTCGTTGAAGACATAGAACCGGTGGGGCGAGACATTGAGTTCAAAGATCCCGTCCCTATTCCCCGAACCGATGGCGATCGCCACGTTGGCCGTGCCGTCATTGTTGAAGCTGATCGGCACCAGGGCCGGCCGCGTGAAGAAGGGCTGATACCCGACAGCGTCGAAGATCTTCTCGACCTCCCAGTTGGTCACCCTGCCCGTGCCACTGTCGACGGTCCCGGCATCCGAGAAATCGATGCGATAGACATTGCCGGCAGTCGTCGCGAAGAAGAGCTTCTCCAGGAAGCCGTCCAGATCAATGTCGAGGCCCTGAACACCGCCGGGCACCATGCCGTCGACCTGCAGCTTGATCAGGATCTCCCCTGTTTCCATATCCAGGCCGTAGATCCAGTTTCCGGTAATCTGATCGGCATCCGCATAGACCCCATTTGCAGAGAATCCACCTCCGAAAAATGCGACCAT
>DAOWGJ010000011.1 GCA_030637505.1 Holophagae bacterium | reverse complement strand
TCTTGGGGAGGTTCTCCTCGAAATGGGGCGGAACGACGAGGCCCAGCGACTGCTTCAGCATGCTCTGGATGTCGGTTGCGAACACCCGGACCACGTTGGCAGTCTCTTGGACCGAATTCGTGACGAGAGACGCCAGAGTGAGTAAGTGTTCGGCCCATTTTGGTTCAGGTGGTGCTGGGTTGGTCCTTCTGACGGTGACCGTGGTGGTTTTGGCCTGCGCGGGATGCCAAACGACAGGGCCGGTTCGTCCGGCGCCGGAGCCACTGTCCTTTGAGGTTGAGGTGGCCACGCTCAGGAGGCCGCTGCCAGGACCGTTCGTCGCCCTTTACCGTCTCAGGGTGCCTTCAACCGGCGGACTCCGTCTCAGTGTGATCGCCGATGGAGGGAGGGGGCGGATGACGGTCTCGGAAAACCTGGGAGGTGCGGTCGTCGTGGCCGGCTGGGATGATCGAGGCGGCAGCGAGATCTTTGACCTCAGGAAAGGGTGTCGTCTTGAGGGTGATCGGGCCGTGGCGGCCCTGGGCCTTGGTAATTTGCCCCTCAACCGTGCTGTTCTGTTGTTGGGTGGGCGGGTGCCTGCGGTGGACGGTGATCAGGTCAACGTGTTGGGCCGGGAACAACTGCTGGAAATCAACGGCGCCAGTTGGTGGTCTGTTGCGGAGTTGGCCCTCGAGCCTCCGAGGATTGTGTCTCTTCGAGGAGAGGACTGGGAGGTGGAGTTGGACAAACACACCTCGTCTGTACCCGGTAACGTCAGGTTTGAGACCCCGTTCGGGGATTGGGCCGAGTTGGAACTCGTGAGATTGCAGTGGGAGTTTTCAGGAGAACTGCCGGCGCTGCCGGACCTTCCTGCCTGTGGGTCGAGATGAGAAGTTCTCAGCTGAGCTTTCCGCAGAAATATGTAGGGTGGGCCTTGGCCCGCCATCGGAGAGTTTCATTGGTGGGCCAAGGCCCACCCTACAACTCCTGCAATATCCATTGGAGTGCCGATGCCTGACGGCTTGATCGTCCGCGTGCCGGCCAAGATCAACCTCCACCTGGAGGTCGTCGGTCGTCGTTCGGACGGCTATCACGAGTTGCGAACTTTGTTCCAGAGCGTTGATCTGCGCGACACCCTCTGGGGGTGGCCGGCCGAAGAGGGCCGGCTGGATCTTGAGATCGAGCCAGAGGGATCGGTCGGTAGCGGGTCGGACAATCTGATCGTGCGGGCGGCTCGAGCTCTGTGGCGGGAGATTGGTCGCCGCCCTGGCGCTCGGTTGAAACTCGAGAAGCGGATTCCCGTCGGCGGTGGCATGGGCGGTGGGTCGGCGGATGCCGCCGGCGCCTTGATCCTGCTCGACCGCTTGTGGTCGTTGGATTTATTGCCGTCTGATCTCTGCCGCCTGGCCGCAGAACTGGGCAGTGATGTGCCCTTTTTCCTCCACGGGGGCTTGGGCTTTGGGGTGGGCAGGGGAGAAGAGGTTCTTCCTCTCGATGATTTGCCTCCTTTTGGAGTCCTTCTGCTGGTACCTCCCGTCGAAGTGTCGACAGCCGAGGTCTTCTCGCGCCTTCAGCCCGGGCCCTGGAAAAGACAGGATGACAGGGTGTATGCTGGCATAACGGACGGCACACCGGCGATAGAATGGTCGGCGGCGTTCAACGATTTGGAACGGGTGGTCTGCGAGGGTTGGCCTTTGGTCGGCGAGGCACTCGAGTGTGTGAAACGTCTGGGGCCGGTCTTCTCGACGGTCAGCGGTTCCGGGGCGACGGTATTTGGAGTTTTCGATTCCGTCGACATGGCGGCACAGGCAGCCGTTGGGCTCGAAGGGCAATGGAGGATCGAGGTGGTAAGAATGTTGGGACGTACAGGCGCGCGGCCCGAGGTCGTGCTTGAAAACAGGAGGGAATGTGGAAATAACTGAAGTGCGCATCAGTCCGGCAAAGGGTGGCAAGGTCCGGGCTTTCGTCAGCATCATCATCGACGACTGTTTCATCGTCAATGACCTGAGAGTGATGGAGGGTCGGGAAGGGCAGCTCTTCGTGACGATGCCCGCCAGAAAGACCCGAAACGGTCAAATGCGGGACACGGCACACCCACTGAACTCTGAGACCCGGCAGGTCATTGAAGACCGTGTTCTCGAGGAGTACCGGGAGGCCGCAGCCAACTTGGCCGTGCCAAGCAAGAAATCCGGTGGGGCAAATGTATCGACCCTCGACCGTATCGCGTCGCGGCTCTTCAACGAGGAATTCTGGTTACCTGAGGAGCCAAGAGAGAATTAGGGTCCTGCTCGCCGGTGAGAATTACTGATCTTAGGTTATACTCTGCGGCGTCTTGGGGCGTCGGCAAGCGGTAAGCCACCGGTCTTTGGAATCGGCATTCGCAGGTTCGAATCCTGCCGCCCCAGCCAAGAGGCTGATCAATGTTGAAGGAAACCCCACTCCTGGTTTTTACCGGCAGCGCCAACAGGCCGCTTTCAGAGGCGATCTGCAATTATTTGCAGATTGAGCTGGGTGACATGCGCCTGGGCAAGTTTTCCGATGGTGAGATTCGGTGCCAGATCCAGGAAAACGTCCGTGGCGCAGACGTCTTCATCGTCCAACCTACCGGGCGACCCTCCAACGAATCGTTGATGGAGTTGTTGATAATACTGGACGCCTTCCGTCGGGCCTCTCCCAGTCGGCTGTGCGTCGTCATGCCCTACATGGGTTATGCGAGGCAAGACCGGAAGGACGCCCCTCGCGTCCCGATCACGGCCAAACTGGTGGCCAATCTGATTACTACTGCCGGTGCAGACCGGCTCCTGGCGTTGGATTTGCACGCGTCCCAGATCCAGGGGTTCTTCGACATCCCGGTCGACCACCTCTATGCGGCGCCGATCTTGATCGATGCCATTGCCAAGAAGAATCTGGAGAATTTACTGCTTGTATCGCCGGATGCCGGGGGCGTGGAGAGGGCGCGAGCCTTTGCCAAGCGCCTCAAGGTCGATCTGGCGATCATGGATAAGAGGCGTCCGGAGGCCAACAAGGCCGAGATCATGAACGTGATCGGTAACGTCGAAGGCCACGATTGCGTTATCGTTGACGACATCATCGATACCGCCGGCACCCTGGTCAAGACGGCTGAGGCCCTCAAGGACCACGGTGCGCGCTCCATCCATGCGTCGGGTGTCCACCCCATCCTGTCGGGCCCGGCGATCGAGCGCATCAATAACAGTTTTTTGGAAACAGTCATGGTGACCGATACCCAGGTTTTGACCGAGGAGGCTGTCGCCTGCCCGAAGATCGAGCAGCTTTCGCTGGCCGTTCTCCTCGGGGAGGCCATCCGTCGGATTCATGAAGGGGCTTCGGTTTCCAGTTTGTTCGTATGAAATTTCAAATATTAATGGGGGTTGCAGTAGATGTCTGACACAAACGAAATTCACGTTTCAGTTGAGCGCCGCAAGGAGACCGGCAAAGCCGAGGTTGGGCGGCTCCGTCATAAGGGCCGAATTCCGGCGGTACTCTACGGTGCAGGAAAGCCGCCGGTCGCCATTTCGGCAGAATCCGAGGTTATCAAGGAGCTCCTCAGGGGCGAGGGTGGTGAGAACACCATCTTCCTCCTCAAGCTCAAGGGGACCAAGGAAGAGCGCCTGGCGATGATCAAGGAGATCCAGAGAGATCCAATGACAAGCCGGATTCTCCATATGGACTTCATCCGCGTCACCAAGGGCCACAAGCTCAACGTGTCGATCAATGTCGAGATTTTCGGCGATTGCCACGGTGTTCGCGAGGGCGGTCGGGTTGACTTCATCACCCGGGAACTCCAGGTGGAGGTGCTGCCGAAGGATATGTTCGACCACATCAAGATCGATATCTCGGATTTGGATATCGGGGACCAGATCACCGTGGCCGACGTCGTTGACAAGCTGCCGGAGAGTGCCCAATTCCTCGAGGACGACAATCGCGTGATCCTCCATGTCGAGGCGCCGAAGGCCGAGGTCGAAGAAGAGGAAGAAGAGGGGCTGCTCGAGGCCGAGAGCCTGCTTACCGAAGAACAAGCCGAGCCCGAGCTGATCAAGAAGGGCAAGGGCGAGGAAGCCGAAGAAGGCTGATCCTCGAAAATCGAATTTTCAAGGGCGCCGCACCTGCGGCGCCCTTGTTGTAATAACGGTGAATGAAGGATGAAGGATGAATCCTGTAACCTGAGGCCTGTTTCTTCTTCGGATTCTTGATGGAGCCATCTGGTGGGTGAGACACACAATATTCAATTGATCGTCGGGTTGGGAAACCCGGGTGAGGACTATCGGGGAAGCCGACACAATATCGGCTTTGCCGTGGTGGAGGCTTTGGCCCGGCATCAAGCCCCCGGTGAGTGGCGTATCTTTTCGACTCACCGGGAGGTTGTCGCCGAGATCGGCGGGCGTCCTGTTGTCCTGGCCTGTCCGTCGACCTTCATGAACCGTTCCGGTGAGGCCGTAACCGCGTTGATCGAGCGTTCCGGTCTGACGCCGAACGAGGTGCTGGTCGTCGTGGACGACATCGATCTCAGATTGAGCCGCATGAGGTTTCGCCGCAGAGGGGGAGCGGGCACCCACAACGGGCTGAGAAATATCTGCGAGGCCGTGGGAGACGACTATCCGCGACTGCGCGTCGGAGTTGGGGGCGCGGATGCTGGAACCGACCTGGCGGCCTATGTGCTGTCTCCCTTTCCGAATGACGAGAGGGCGATGGTTGAAAGGGTTGTCGAACAGGCGGCGGCCGCGGTCGAGGTCGCAGTTTCCGAGGGTGTCGGCCCTGCGATGAATCGTTTTAACGGGTTGGTGGTAGGAGAGTCGCCGGCCGGTGCCGCAGCCCCCCGGTTGGCATGGGATTTGGCGTCGGTGACCCCGCTTCGGGTCGCAGAATGGACTTCCGTCGATGACGATGTGGTGGTCGAATGCCCGCGACCGATCGGCCGGGGATTGAAAAACCTCGGGGCGTGGCTCAGATGGTGGACCGGGCCCCAGCGCATCCGATTGGATGGCGTCGGATGCAGGGCGTGGCTCCGAATGGACGGGCAGACGACCCTGGGGGAGATTGCCGAAGGCTTGGCAGAGGAGATGCCGGAAGACTGCGAAATGCTTGTGGCCCGGATAGATCTTTTCGTTCGGACGCTGGCGAGTCAGGGGTTGTTAAGGCTGGGACGCTAGCCTCCCAGCCTTCTCAGGCCGCGCCGCGGCCTGATAGTACGGCTGGGATCGTCTTCAGCAGGATCTTGAAATCCAGCCACGGCGACCACTGGTCGATGTAGCTGAGGTCCAGGCGGATCCAGCGGTCGAAATCTTCCAGGTCCGCCCGCCCCGAGACCTGCCAGAGGCCGGTCAGGCCGGGTTTCATCGACAGGCGGCGCCGCTGCCATCGCTCGTATTGGCTGACTTCTTCCGGGATCGGAGGTCTGGGTCCCACCAGGGACATGTCGTTGCGGAGAATGTTGAAGAGCTGCGGCAGTTCGTCCAAGGAGAAACGACGGAGGAGGCGGCCGGCGGTGGTGATCCTGGGGTCGCCGGGGGCCTTGAAGGCGTGACCGCTTACCTGATTGAGGTGTTCGACTTCGGCACGCAGACTCTCGGCCTCGGGCACCATCGTTCGGAATTTGAAGAGCTTGAAACGCCGCCCGTTGAGACCGCAGCGTTCCTGAACGAAGAGGACCGGGCCCTTCGACGTGAGTTTGACCACCAAGGCAATCAGGGCCAGAAGAGGACTGAGAGCAATCAGGGCGACGAATGAGACTGCGATGTCGCTCAGCCGCTTGAGAAAGAGGGGAAAGGGGGACGCCGGGACGGTCGTGAAGGTCAAGAGCGGGATGCCTTCCAGCTCTTCCAAGAGGACTCGGGCCTTGAGGTGGGGGAAGAACAGGGCGACCCTGGACCTGATGCCAAGTTCGGAGCACAGGAGGATGGCGTCTTCGAATTCATCCAATTGGCGTCTCGAGAGAACGAAGAAGACCTCGTCGACAACCTCATCCTGGAGTATCCGCGGCAGGTCTTCACCGGCTCCGAGGACGGGCAGGCCGGCATATTCGGGGGGGTGATCTCCGTTCGGTGCGACGAAACCCAAAATCTTCAGGCCCCAGTGCGGGTGACCCTGGATGATGGAGGCCACTTCGGCGGATCGAACATTGAGGCCGACGATCAACAAGGTCCTGAAGTTATAGCCCCGGCGACGGATTTGCCGGGCCATCAGGCGCAGGGCCAGCTTTTCCAGGAGAAGGAACGCCAGGTTGAACCCGGCAAACAGGGCCAGGAATGGCCGCGAGAGAAAATCGAGGCGAAGCAGCCATCCGGCCGCTGCCAAACTGAGCGTTCCCAAGGCCACGACTTGGAGGACGTGCCATGCCTCGGCCGCGATCGAGACCAGACGGCGGGAAGTGTAGGCCTCGCGGGAAAGGAGTAAGACGGTCCAGATGGGAACGACGAGGGCCAACAGGCCGAGGTAGCGGGAGAGGGGGTATAACTCAGTGGGGAACAGTCCGGGGAAGAGCTTTGGCGCCAGGTGGGACCGAAAGTACCACGCCAGGAGGAATGCCGCCGTCGTCAAGAGGATGTCGGCCATCCAGACCCAGTAAGAGACGGTGCGGGCTCGTTCTTTCAGCACAAGCCCTCCAAGAGCGACTCGTAGGCGTCGGTGACAGCTGCCCACGAGTAGAGGGCCTCGGCCCTCAAGGCCGCATCCCGCCCAAGGGTCGTCAGTAGCTCATCGTCTTCCAGCACCTTGGTGATCAGTGTATCAAGGGCCCGGGATCCTTCGAATCTGAACACCGGGCCGGTCGACCCGATGACTTCTCTGTTTTCGGGGGTATCGAAGGCGAGCACCGGTCTTCCAGCACCCATGGCCTCAATCAGGGCCGGGTGGGTGCCGCCGACCTCGGTGGCGTGAATGTAAAGGCGGCAATTGAAGAGCAACTGCCGGTAGCCTTCGCCGTAAATCGATCCCGGGAGGATGACGCGGTCGTCGGCGACGGCATGCACTCGTTGCGTGAGTTCCGGGGCGTAGGGGGCGCCTCCCAGCATGACCAGCCTACGGGTCGTGGACGATCGTACCCAGGCCTCAGCCACACGGTCGGGGTTGTTCTCGGGCTCGAATCGGGAGACGTAGAGAGCGTATTCGCCCGGGAGAACACCCAGAGTTTCGAGGATTTCGGTGCCTTCGGGGCGGGGAAGATCGGCGCCGTAGGCGATCATGGTGCTTTCGACGGAGTAGGCGCGGCGGTAGTAACGCCTGATGACCTCGGCATCGGTGACGACAGCATCGGGCCAACGGGCGGCCCACCGTTCGCACAGGCGATAGTAGGTTCTGCCGGCCCAGCCCCATTTCCGACGGTTGCGTTCGAGTCCGTCGACGTTGAGGGCCACCGGCAGGCCCCCCAACTGGAGCAACCGAACGAAGGGCGCATTGGCGGCATTGCACATCAGGATGACGTCAAAACCCTGCCGCAGGGCGTGGATCGATGACACGAGGGTGTGAGACACGGTTTCCAGGTGTTTGGACCGGATGGCAGGGACGACGACGAGTTTCATGCCGAGATAGGTTCCGAGTTCAGGATCGACGAAGCCGGGCCGGCCGTAGACCCAGACTTCGTGCCCGCGGTCCGACAGGCGGCGCCCCAGCTCTTCGGCGAAGGTCTCGAACCCGCCATATGAGGCGGGGACGCCGCGAGTTCCCACAATGGCGATCTTCATTATTGGTTGACCATGTCTACCCTTCCGGAGGGTCTACGGAACCACCGTGAAACCTGTCTGGAGGGAACCTTTGTGCGGGACAGGACCCACCGCCGCCTCGCTGTCGCATCCCGCCGGAGGCGCCACGCCTCGATCAGGCCCGGAAAGGACGAGATCTCGACCGTCAAGCATGCGACGAGAACCAGAAGATCTCGAATCAGCCAAAACGGGAAGCAGCGGAGGTGCCAGCGAAGATTGGCGCAGTGGGCGCGAAGAAGGAAGCGGTTCTTGACCGAGTGCCGGTTGATCCATGCCTGACCGTGGCGGCCGCCCTCCGGCCGAAAGCCTCGTTGGTGAAGGGCTTTGGCAGTCGGGACGTAGAGGCAACGCCAACCTCGGTGTTGGAGGCGCCATGCCAGTTCGGCGTCCTCTCGATAGCAGAAGAAGGACTCGGGAAAGATCTGGCCGTCAGGGTAGGCGACGTCGTCCAGTGCCCGCCTCCTGAACAGGGTGGCGGCGCCAGTGCCACCGAAGACCCAGGCGAGTTCGTTGGGTGCGGCCTCGCCCGGTTCCCCTGCGGCGCGGTCAAAGTGACGACCCGCTGGAGTGACGACCATGCCTGCGGCGTCGACCGTGCCGGTCGGCGAAAGCTCTGCGCCACAGGCCCGCATCAGCAGGCCGGTGGCCGAGCCTATCTCCTCGGCCTGAGGACGGGCGTCGATCGCTTGGAGCAACTCTGAAAAGAAATCCGGATGAGGGGCGCAGTCCGGATTGAGCAGAAGGACCCAGGGAGCATTGGTATATTCGATGCCGCGGTTCATGCCGCCGGCAAAGCCGGTGTTCTCTTTCAGGCTGAGGACCTCGGCGCCGGCTCGCCGGGCGATGTCGGCGGAGTCGTCCTGCGATGCATTGTCGCCGACTACAAGCCGAGTGGGTTGGGGATCAAGGCCCTTGACGGCAACAAGGCATGCCGGAAGGGTTTCCGCATCGTTGAAGGCGACGATCACCACGTCGTAGGCCGCAGTCTCAATCACGCCCGGCATGGTGTCATAGTCCAGCGGGCGGCGCCAGGAGGCGAGCCGCCGCTGGGAAGCTGGGCGGGAGCCGGCGACTCCGATCGCGCATCGTGCCGTTGGAAGAAGAGAACGCAGAGACGCAGAGGCGCAGAGAGAAACACAGGG
>DAOWGJ010000095.1 GCA_030637505.1 Holophagae bacterium | reverse complement strand
TCAAAGGATCCGGGGTCCAAAACCTCGCGGGATCCCTCCCCTACCGTAACCTCAACCCGGTCGTAATGCCCTCCAGGCAACACCCAGGTCAACACTGCCGCAAACACAATCAGCGTAAAGACGATCACAAAGACGTCGGGAACTCGTTTCATCGGCGGCCCTCCGGTGGAGGGAGGGTAACAGAACGTTCAACGTTCCAGCTGCTGTCACCGAGGTGACAGCAGGCCTTCCGCCTCCACCCAAGAGGTTCGGGTGTCCCAAGAGCGGGTTCTGAGAGATAATCGCACTTTGGAGGTGCGATGACACGATCGAAACACTGGGATCTCGCCGCTCGAACCGTCAAACGCAACCAACCCGCCGTCCTGGTCGCTGTCGTCGAGCACCACGGGTCGGTCCCCGGCAAGACCGGCGCCATGATGGTCGTCACCCCGGACACCATCGAAGGCACCGTTGGCGGCGGCCTTGTCGAACATCAATTGATCGAACTGGGTCGCCAGGATCCAGAGGTCCAGTTGCTCCCATTCGCCCATGACGGAAAAGGATCGGACTCAATCTGCTCGGGCCGCCAGACCTTCGTCATCCTCCCCCTCAAAGCCAGCCACCTGGAGGCGCTCGCGACGCTCTCCGGCATGGACGAAACGGGCCAAACCGGCACCTTGACTCTTGATCCGGCCGGCCCGTCGATTGAGCCCTCCATTACCCGCCCGCGCTCGTTTTTCAGCGACAAAGATACGTGGTCCTTCGTCACGCCCGTCGGCCCGCTGGATACCCTGACGATTATCGGAGGCGGACATGTCGGTCTGGCCCTGTCTCGGGTGATGGCCTCCCTCCCCTTCCAGATCGTGGTGCTGGACGACAGGCGGGACCTCCCGACCCTCGAGAACAACAACTGGGCACACGCCACGCAAAAGATCCGGTGGGATGAGGTCGAGAAATCCGTGCTCGAGGGTGACCGCGCGTGGGCCGTGATCATGACTCGAGGCCACCGCCACGACACAGCAGTTCTCAGACGGCTGCTCCCGCTCGATCTCCGCTACCTCGGCATGATGGGCAGTGCCGCCAAGGTCCGCCAGGTCTTTGACGAACTGGAAAGAGAGGGCATCCCTTCCGCCGCCCTGAACCGAGTTCACGCACCGATCGGTATGCCCATCGCCTCCCACACGCCCGAAGAAATCGCCATCTCCATCGCCGCCGAGATCATCAAGGTAAAAAACACAAAAGCATAGCCACAAAAAGGCACGAAAAGGAAGGCAGAACACAAAGGCAATTGAACCGCCAAGACCCGAAGAACGCGAAGGAATCGCACAGAAAAATATGAGTTTGTTGTGGCCGTGGGCGTCTCCATGCGATGTCCTCTTCGACCCCTTCGACCCTTTTGAACCCTCAGATCTTCATCGCCGCCCCTACCGTCTGAAAAAACTCATCCAGGTCTTCATCGACGAAAAAGCGATCGGGTCCCGGCGCCAGTCCTACCGGACCCCTGTTGACAACGATCACCGGGCATCGCGCCATTGCCGGCAAAGAAGCTGCCGGATAGACCGTCAAGGACGACCCCAGCACCAACATCAGATCGGCCTCCGTGACCTCGGCCGCGGCCTGGTCCATCCCCTTGACCGCCTCCCCGAAGAACACCACGTCCGGTTTGATCAGACCGTCGCAATCCGGACAATGAGGCACGGTTGCGGCCTCAACCCTGTCTTTGAACGCCTGAAAATCCGACTCCAACCCGCACCGAAGACAGCGTGACGTCCAATAGTCCCCGTGCACAGAGATCACGTTTTCGGAACCCGCCCGCTGGTGGAGGAAATCAATGTTCTGCGTCACAACACAGCGAAGCTCCCCCTCCCGTTCCAATCGAGCGAGGAATTGGTGGGTCACCGTTGGCTCAATAGTGTCAACGACCGAAAGGAAATCCCGGGTGAAATCGTAAAACGGCTCGGGGTCATGCAGAAAGGCGTCAATATCGAAAACCGTCTCAGGATCGTAGCGACGCGTTACGTAGAGACCCTTGGGGCCCCGAAAGTCCGGCACGCCGGCGGCGGTCGAGATCCCCGCTCCGGTCATGGCCACGACCCGCTCCGCCGCAATCAGCATCTGGGCACACTCTTGGGGGGTGATCCTGCTTTGCATCGAAGTCTTATTATAGATGCAACTCGAGAGCGGAGACATGAAACTGGAAACTGGAAACTTGATTCTTCTTCCCAAGAGTACCGATGCAGGCCAGACTGCCGCGCTCCTCTCTGAAAACTGATAGCTGACAGCTTAGCCACTTGCAAAATTCAGAAAACGACACCGATGCGGCCATGACAAGAAGAAAAATGAACCGCAAAGACGCAAAGACCGCAAAGGGAACGCAAAGAAGATATTGAAATTAAAACCCTTAGCGCTCTTTGCGTCTTGGCGGTGAAAAATTAGACCATGGGTTCATCGGTGCCAATTCGCCATCCTGGGTAGTTTTGCATGTGCCTAAGCTGAGAGCTGACAGCACACACCCTTAGGTTTGCTCCGCCTTTCGAAGGCAGCCCCCATGGGTAAGTGTTTACCGGCGCCACAGGTTGTACTTTAAGATGGTCCAGATTGCTGAAACGCCGTCTTGCCAGCCGATCTTCTTTCCTTCTTCGTAGGTCCTGCCGTGGTAGGAGATCGGCACCTCGTAGATCCTGAAACCTGAGCGGGAAACCTTTGCGGTAAATTCCGGCTCAAATCCGAACCGGTCGCTCTCCAGAGTAGAAGCATCGAGCACACCTGCCTTGAACACCTTGTAGCAGGTCTCCATATCGGTCAGATTGAGATCAGTCAGCATATTGGAAAGAAGGGTCAAGAAGCGGTTGCCCTGGTAGTGCCAGAAGAACAGGACCCGGTGGGGTCCGCCGAGAAAACGCGAACCGTAGACGACGTCGGCCTTGCCCCCGAGGATCGGGCGCAGCAGGTTTGGGTACTCCGCCGGGTCATACTCCAGATCGGCATCCTGTATCAGCAGAATGTCCCCGGTTGCGACGGCAAATCCGGTCCTCAGCGCGGCGCCCTTGCCCTGATTTCGGTCGTGACGCTCCACGCAAAACGAAACTTCAATGCCGTCCGTTCGCGAAGGGACGGACCAACTCTCGAGTACAGCCAGGGTGCCATCACCCGAACCGTCGTCAACGCCAATAATTTCCAGGCTCCTGATGCCATCGGGCAGGGGCGCCGACGCCACGCTTTCCAACAATTGCACGACGGTCGCCTCTTCGTTGAAGACCGGAACGATGACTGAAAGATTCATTGACGGTGACTGTAGCATCACTCTACAACTCTCAGAGGATGCGTCGCCAACCAGTCCGACTCGACCGCCTCCAGGATCACACGGCCTTCCATGTACTGCGCGACCGGGAGATTGAGGAGGTAACACAGGGTCGGCGCCAGATCCTCCAGTTCGACCGGCATCAGTCGCTGGCCGGCAGCCACTCCGTCACCGATGAGAAACAGCGCCCCCTCCGGACAGCTCTCGGCCGAAGCGCGCCAGTCCCCACCGATGCCCAACAGCCTCCGAATACGCTCGAGGGGGTCCGGAGGAGCGAACCCATACGGCGAGACGACCGCGGCCAGTCCGTTTTCCGGCAGCGCCGCCATCAGCCGGCCAACCTGGTCATCGGTCATTTCCAAAACCAGGGCCAGAGCCTCCCGTCGCCCAGTGTCTCCGGTCCGGTGAGGCTCCAGAAGGCGCCGCCCCACCGCCAGGGTGTGAAGGGTCAACCAAACATTCTCCCGTCCGGCCTCCAGGGCCAACCTCGCCTGTTCGACCCGCGCCTCATCCTTGCGCAGGGTGCTCAAGATCTCCGACGCCGCCTGAGGGAAGTTGCCGACCAGAATTGCGCCGAGGGAGGCCTCGAGAGAGTGCCCAGTCGCCCAGGGCTCCAAGACCGGACGGATACGGCGAACCGCGGCGCCTTCATCCCAAATTCCCGGCCAGTCCAACACGCTGGTCGGCGTCTGGGAAAAGGCCATCCGCTGCCACAGTGGGGGCACCGTCGACGGGGGGGGCTCGACCCGCACGCCGCGATCCCACGCCAGGAAGAGCCTCGAACCCTGAGGTGTCCATGGCAGGAGACGAAGAGTTCCGTCGAAGGCCGCAGGATACCGCCAGCCCCATCGGAACATCACACCGTGAGTTCGGGGAAAGGTCCCCGTCGCCAGCGTCGTCCAGTGCGCTTGGTCCAGAAACGGCTGGAAGGGACTCATCGGACCCCACGCCCCAGCCTCGGTCAAGCGATCGAAATGGGGGTGGTTCCTCCCGGCCCCGTGGGTCAATAACATCGTGGCGTCCATGCCCTCAATGCCGCAAACCAGCAGCGGGCGGGCGGAACGGCCCAGTGGCTGCGCCTCCACCTCCAGGCTTCTGAAGAACGACGTCGGCTCGCCGACCACACGGCCGATCGGCAGGAGGATCGCCAGCGGAAGCACCACCGCAGCAATCCAGCGCCGCCGGCTGGACCGGCGCCACCACCTGTGCACGATGATCGTGATCAGAGCCGCCGACAGCCACATCACAGCGTCCTGCTGGAGCTGCCGGCGTCCGGTTTGGGACAGAAATTCCGGATGAACTTCCGCGTTAACCCAACTGAGAACCGCAGCCAGGCAGAGGACGAGGACCAACAGAGCCACTACTCCTTCGGAAATACCCCAACCCCTGGCATGCAAGGATCGTCCGGCGACCCAGGCGCCCAACCCCAATGGCAAACCCAAAAAGAACGCGCCCCAACCGATCCAAAGGGGAACGCCGACAAAAAACGTCCGTGCAGTCGGCTCAATGTCCGGATTGAGCCGCATCAGCAACACCAGGCTCAGAACACCCGCCACCGATCCCGCGTAGAGCGATGCCGCCCAGATTGCTGTTCTCACCTTCATATCTCACTCATGGTACAGCCGACCGAGCCTTACCACCACGAGTCGCCCAAGGCAACTCAGCCAAACACGAGGGGCGCCCGGCACGATCAAACCGAAACCCGATGTGTTCCCATTCCCGGGTTCACAGCTCCCCACTCCCTTTTTGGGGTTCGAACTCTCCGTGGTCGGCCCCAGATACGGCGCTTTCGCTACAGTAGACTTGTGGCCGAAAGGTCGGGGCAAACTCCTCGGCGGAGGTGATGATGGCTGCACAACTGTGCGTCGCCCTTGACGGTAGCGACCGCGATTGGATCGTAACGACGGCCCGGCGCCTGGGACCCCAGGTCGACTGGCTCAAAGTGGGACTCGAAGCATTCACGGCCCATGGCCCGGACCTGGTCCGCGATATCTGTTCACACGGGCCTTCAGTCTTCTTGGACCTCAAGCTCCACGACATCCCAACGACTGTGGCACGTGCGGCCGCCAACTGCGCTCGACTCGGCGCCAAGCTCCTCAATGTCCACGCTGGCGGGGGACGCGCGATGATGGAAGCCGCCGTCGCCGGCGTCAGGGAGGTCGATCCCTCCGGGACGACCAAGGTCATCGGCGTGACGGTTCTGACCAGTCTGGATTCAACCGCCCTGGCCGAACTGGGCACCGATCATCGATCCGAAATGCTGGTCCTCAGGTGGGCGGAACTGGCCCGAACGTGCGGGCTCGACGGGGTGGTGGCCTCCGCCAGGGAGGCCGCCGACATTCGTCGAGTCTGTGGTCCAGATTTCTTGATTGTCACTCCCGGCATCCGCCCCTCGTGGGCCGCAAGAGACGACCAGCGCCGAATTGTAACCCCGGCGGGCGCGGTCTCGGCGGGTTCGGACATCCTGGTGATCGGTCGCCCGATCACTGCCGCGGACGATCCTCGAGCCGCCGCCGCGGATGTTCTCTCTGAGATGAAATCCTGAACTGAGAACTCAGGCGCCTGCAAAATTCCTAAAACGAAATCGATTCGGCCAGGACAAGAAGACAAATGAACCGCAAAGACGCAAAGACCGCAAAGGAAACGCAAAGAAGGTATTGAAATTAAAACCCTTAGCGATCTTTGCGTCTTTGCGGTTCAAATTTTGACGATGGGTTCATCTGTGCCAGTCCGCGATCCTGGACAGTTTTGCAAACGGCTAAACTGACAGCTGACAGCTCCTAGAAGATCGGCCGATCGTGGAAGTGTTCCTTGTTCCAGTGGTAGGTGTAGAAAACGAAGTCGATGTCTTTCTGGTAGGTGACCCAGATCTTGAAACGAGTCCTCCCCCGCTCGATCTTGATGCTCTCCTTGGTCACTGGGAGGTTCACCTCTTCGGCCTTCCTCAAAATATCGCGGATGATTCGCTTGTCCTTGTAATCCCGCCTCCCGGCACGATCCGCCAAGCTGGTGATCTCTCGATCCAGTTCCCCCACATTGACCATGATCGGGGTGGCTTTGATACCAATCAGGGCAGCCAGGGCCAGCACGACCAGACCCACAAGACATCCAACCGGAACATCCCCGCGCTCCCGCCTCAACTTCATAGACCGCCTCCTGGTTAGATCCTATCAGAAATCGAAACTAACGAATCAACCTGAACTGTCGTTCCCACCTGGTCCGGGTGAAAAAATGGACAAAAACCCCGGCCAGCTGTTTGGTCCGATGCCCGATTCCGCGCCATTTCCAATCGCTCCGCTCGGCTTCGTACGACCAGTAGATCAACACCGCCCTGCCCTTGACGTAACTGAGGGGCACCGGTCCCCAGAACCTGGAATCCAACGAATTGTCTCGATTATCCCCGAGGCAGAAGATGCTGCCAGCGGGAACGGTGAAGGGCCCAAAATTGTCCCGATTCCGGAATCGAGCCGGCACCCCGTTCCCGGTGCCCCGTACCTGCGAATCCTTGAACACGGCGTAGGGCTCTTCCTGGCGTTCACCGTTCAACCACAGTTTCTTGCCCCGAATCCGGACGGTATCGCCACCGACCGCAATACACCGCTTGATGAAGTCACGACGAGGATTCTCGGGAAATTTGAAAACGACGACGTCCCCCCGCTGCGGTTCCCGATAGGGCAACAGTTTGTGGAGTACGGTGTCCCAATTGGGAGAATAGAGATATTTGTTGACCACCAGGTGGTCTCCGATCAGGAGGTTGTCCTCCATCGAACCCGACGGAATCTTGAAATTCTCGAAGACGAAGGTCCGAACGAACAGGGCCAGGATGAAGGCCACCAGAATGGCCTCGTAATACTCTCGAGTCACCGATTTCTTCATCAACACTCCTCGGGCGGCACAACTGAGGCCCGCTCACCAGCGTTTTGCCTCTCCATCTGCCGTCGCATTCCAGGAGGATGCCACACTTCTCGCGCATTGACATCCATACGGCGGGGATCGTCCCTGCGGCCCCGACTCCAGGCAAGCTGCCCCGCACGGGCGATCATGGCAGCGTTGTCGGTGGTCAGACCCAGGGGCGGCAGCAAGACCTCAACACCGAGAGTGGTCCCCATGGCCTCCAGTTCTTGTCGCAGCAGCGTGTTGGCCGCGACTCCTCCGGAGGCCGTGATCAATGCGGGCCGATGTTCTTCGACAAACTGAGGCAAGGGTTTCAGCAACTGCCGCACGATCGCACCCTCAAAACTCGCCATCAGGTCACAACCCCCCTGGCCGACCTTTTCTTCTCCCCGCCCTTCGAGCCCCCGTGCGCGGACTTCGCGAATTGCCGCAGACTTGAGGCCCGAGAACGAAAAATCGTGGCTCTCGTCCTTGAGCCGAGGTAGGCGGAAGATCGTATCGGCACCGTGCCCCATTCTGGCCAGACGGTCGACTCCCGGCCCTCCGGGATAAGGCAGGCCCAGAACCTTGCCGACTTTGTCGAAGGTCTCACCGGCGGCGTCGTCCCGTGTTCGACACAGCCGAGTCGGCCCCTTTTGTCCGGTGAGATACCATGCCGAATGGCCCCCGGAGGCCACGAGCCCAAGCACGGGCATGGGAGGTTTCCTCGCCGGACCGCCGTCAAGGTCAAGAAAGGGAGAGACCTGGTGCCCGTCGAGGTGATCAACTGCCACGAGATCGATGCCACGGCCCCAGGCAAATGCAGCGGCGAACCGGACCCCGACCAGCAAAGCCCCAACCAGGCCAGGCCCGGCCGTGACCGCAACCAGCTCGGGCGGTCCGCCCCCACACTCGAGCGCTCGATCAACCAACACGGGTAGTGCCTTAAGGTGCTCCCGTGAGGCCACTTCGGGAACGACACCGCCGAAGGGCGCGTGCTTTTCGATCTGAGAAGACAGCAGGGCAAACTCAAGCCTGCCGTCACCGTCGAGCATCGCAACGGCCGTCTCGTCACACGAGGTCTCAATTCCGAGCGTCCTCACAATCGACTGATCGTCCTGCCGTCAGTGGATGCTGGCCCGAACCGGCACCTTCAATTCGGGGAAATCCGGATCCGTTGTCTTCAGCACCAGCGTGGCATCCTTGACGCCGTTCGAGGCGCCGCGCTTCACCGAAACCGTGACCTGGTACCTTTTACCCTTGTCGATCGGCACAATCTCAGCCGTAAATGCTGGATCACTGATCGACGCCTCAGTGATCTCAACCGATGTGCCCGGGCGATTGTTGACGATGATCAGGTTCCGTCCAGGAGCCTGAGCAGCTTCCACGGAACCGAACTGCAGCTCAGGGGGCGTCACTCTCAAAAGCGCACGGAGTACACCGAAGACCTTGATCTCGACCTCTTTCGCCTCCGCGGCCGTCGTCTTCACCGTGATCACCGAGCTGATCGGTCCGACCGGAGCATTTTCGGCCAGCCGAATAATCACCTCGTACTGCGTGTCCGGCTTGCCCTCGATCCTCTCGCCGTCACCGAGAGCCCGGTACGACACTTCCAGAGCATCACTGTCCGCCTCGACACCGGTCACCTTGAAGGCACCTGACCTCTCGGTCCCGACCAGTACTACCTTCTGCACCGCCTTTTCCGTTTGGAGGGCGTTAAAGCGCACCAGCGCCCGCGGCATGACTTCGATATAGGGCAGGACAACCGCCTTGATCGCCAGCGTCATCGTAGGGTCGGCGAGATCGTCGGTCATCACCAGGATCGACTTGGAAATCGCACCTTTGAACCCGGTGGTGTCCAACTTCGCCCTGACGCTGCCGGTCCCGCCGGCCGGAATCTCTTTGTCGTACTCGGCAACGGTGCATCCGCACGTGGGCCGAACACTCTTGACCGTCAAGAGTCCGGAGCCTTCATTTCGAAGCTCGAACCTGACATCCTTGACGACACCCTGGGGGACTTCTCCCAGGTCAATAACCTTCTCCTCGACAACGAGCTTCGGCCTGTTCTGAGCCGTCCCAATCGAGGCCATCGTCGCCATCACCACACCCAGAATCAGGGTCTTTCCAATTATTCGCATCAGCATCCTCCTTGTCATCCTCAGCACAAACGGCGACAATCTTACCCAAGATGAACGATTTCTGCCGCCCCTTCTCGTTAATTTCTCGCCCGCAGACCGGTCTCGCGACCGGAGGCCGAACTCCCGACGGGCACGATACAGGCCCCGAGAGGATCTCATGATACCGAATCGAGACACTCTCCATCCGAAACGCCTCTCAATGCAAGGCTCGTTCCACAGGGGAGAACACCTCTATTTCTTGCCGGTCGGAGGAACCGCGATGGCTACCCTGGCAGGACTCCTGCACCAGCAAGGGCACCAGGTCGAAGGGGTCGACACCGAACTCTACCCCCCGATGAGCACACTCTTGGATGACCTCGGAATTCCCGTGAGGCTGGGCTGGAACCCCGAACTGATCCCTGCCGCGGACCGGGTGATCATCGGTAACGCCGTCCCACGAACCAATCCAGAGGTCCAACGGGTTTTGATCGACAGACGACCCATTCTATCTCAAGCCGAAACAGTTAGCCATTACCTTCTCGCAGAAGGTCGGGAGAGCCTGGTCGTGGCAGGGACCCACGGGAAGACCACGACGACGTCTCTCCTGGCCTGGGTATTCGAAGAGCTCGGCACCGACCCGACAACCTTGGTCGGTGGTCTGCTCAAGTGGAGCCGGCGGTCCTTCCGGTTGGGCCGGGGTCAGTGGATGATCATCGAGGGGGACGAATACAACACCGCCTTTTTTGACCGCGGGCCCAAGTTTCTCCACTACCGTGCGCGAATCTTTCTGCTGGGACCGGTCGAGTTCGACCACGCCGATCTCTATCGCGACCTCGATGCCGTTCTGACAGCCTTCCGCGCCGGAACGGCGCAGGTTCCGCGTCATGGGACCGTGGTTGTCAATGCGCTCTCTCCGGCGGCTCTCGAAGGTGTCCGCGATACTTCGGCCGAGGTCATTAAGGTCGGCACCGCCCCGGATTGCGCCCTCCGGCTGGGAGAAACCCTGGTGGAGGGGGACTCCGCCATCACCAGTACCCCTCTCGCCTGGCAGGGTCGCAGCCTGAACCTCCGCCTCCCGATGCCGGGCCGTCACAATGCAGAAAATGCCGCAATGGCCGTCGCCGGCGCCTTGGCGGCCGAGCTCGACCCCGACGCCATCCTCGACGCCCTCTCCCGCTTTCCCGGCGTAGCGCGTCGTATGGACACCATCGGCGAGGCCTCAGACATCCTCGTCGTCGACGATTTCGCTCACCACCCGACCGCACTGGCAGTCACCATCGACGCCGCACGAAGCCGATGGCCCCATCGGCGACTGGTGATCGCCTACGAGCCCCGCTCGCTGACCGCCGCCCGACGGGCGTTTCAGGATCGGTACGTCGAGGCGCTGTCGAATGCCGACGTCGCACTGGTCGCACCGCCCTTTCACAGTAAACGGCTGGGCCCGGAAGAATGCCTGGACCGCGAACGAATGGCCTCTGAGCTGAAATCGCGGGGAGTCCAACCGCTGATGCCTCCCGAGGGCGAAGACCTTGTCGAGGCCCTGGTACCATCCTTGAGGCCCGGGGATGTGGTCATCGGATGTTCGTCAGGGGACTTCGGCACTTTTCATCGCCGACTCCTGGAGAGATTAGGCTGGAAGGAGAACTGATGGACAAACTCGCCTTCAATATCGCCACGACCTTCGGCCTTGGCGATCGCCTACCGGCGCCTGGAACGACGGCGGGTTCGCTGCCGGCGAGCCTCATCTGGCTGTTTGTCGCCTGGGGCCTGCTGAACTCGCCGTGGTTGGCGGTCGCGACCACAACCATGATCACTGTGGCCGTCATTGTCGGATTCTGGGCATCTGCCGCCGAGATCACACGCCGCGGAAACTCAGACCCCGGCCCCGTCGTGATCGATGAGGTCGCCGGTCAGTGGCTGACCTACGGTTGCGCCCTGCCCCTTTGGGCGGCCGCAACCCACCTCGAAATGGTTGTTTTTACAGGAGCGGGATTCCTGCTCTTTCGCTTCTTCGACATCCTCAAGCCCTGGCCCATCCGGCGTCTGGAGCGGCTCCACGGCGCGCTGGGCGTGATGGCGGATGATCTTCTGGCCGGATTATTCGCCGGAATCGTGCTGGCTCTCATCCGGCCGTATTTAGCCTTTCTGATAATGTGACTCGCACACAACTCCGAGAGCACCCAAAACGCCGAACCGGGACGTGCCGGGCATGGCATTCTTCACCCGGCAGACCTCACCACCAACGAAGGCGCTGCGAAGAATGCCTTGCCGGGCAATCCACGGCGACACCCTCGGCAATCGAGTGTTGGCTGAAGCCGTAGGCCGCCGAGGTCTTTTCCTCAAGAGGCGATTCTTCCCCCACTGCGAACAATGCTGCCTCTTGAGGAAATGCACCGAGCGGGGGTGCCGCCAGGCGACCCCGAAGGCCGGGATTGGCAATTACGGCCGTTGGGATATTGCCCCGCATTGCCGTTCCTCTCATCCCCCGTTCTCTCTGTCTCCCTCAGGAAGCAAACGCCCCAATGCGACCTCACGGGAACTGCCATCTGCTCCTGATCCTGCATCCTGTACCTGCCTCGGCCGCTGTTTCTGACCCCGTGAGACCCGTCGATCCCCTGGAAAATCCAGTTTCAAGTTTCCAGTGTCCGGTTTCCAGTCTCAACCGGCCTCACCTCAGCAATAAACCGAGCCGGCCCAGTCAGGCCGAAACCCGTTCCCAAATCCTCGACGGTCATCACATCACCCGAGGCCGGACGGACCCTGACCCGATCGATGCCCCGATCCGCCATTTCGATCAGACCGGCAGCAACGACCGCCGAACCGCAGCACAGCGTCTCGCCCTCGACACCGCGCTCGAAGGTACGAAGCCCGATTGTTCCGTCTGAATGCCGCTCGAAAAAACTGACATTGCCGCCCTCCGGGCCCAGCCCAGGGTGCCGACGCAGCTGGGACGCCGTGTCTGAGAAAGATCCATCTGCAACGTCGTCGACTCGAATCACCAGATGGGGCACACCGACCTCGATCACGATACCGGTCCACGTTCGGCCGGCCGCATCGAACACCTTTTGCTCAGCCGGCCCCGGCGTCGGAAGGCGAAGTGCGACCTGCCCTCCTTCCACACGGGCCGGAATCTCCGCCCAGTCCGTCATCACTACCAGCTCGGAGGGTACATCGAGCAGCCGAACGGCCGCCAGCGCCGCGCACCGCGTGCCATTGGCACAGAATCGTGCCCGGGTTCCGTCCGAGTTGCGATAATGCAGTCTTACACGTGCGTCTCCAACGACCTCGACAGCCAACGTCCCGTCGGCCCCAATGCCCCGATGCCGTCTGCACAAACGGGCCACCAAACTCGAATCCGAAGCCAGACGACCACTCCAAGAGCCAATGCCCAGCAGAAAGTCGTTCCCCGCTCCTTCCATGAGCCAGAGGGCGTCGTCAGCCACTGAGCTGCTCGCAATGGTCGGGTGCCCCAATGCGGGGCGGCGCCCGCACAGGACTCCTTCGGAGCCCCCACGGCTTCGCCGCGGCAGGCCTTCGGCCTGGTGCCGGTTCCTGCCCCGCGCTCCAGAACAATGGTCCAAAGGGGTGAATGGATTCCCTTTTTATGCCTCTTTGTGCCTTTTTGTGGCTATTCTCTGAGTCTTGCACGTGACTGGGCTGATAGCTGAGAGCTGACAGCTGAGAGCTCAACCATCCCATCACGGCGCCTCCACAATCGTCCGGCAGTGGGACTCCGTCGAATGGTTGCCGGCATCATCGACGGCGTGAACCGTGTAGGTCACGTTGCCGGTCGGCGGCGTTTCATCCAGGAAGAAGACCTCCCTGACCGCCTCTGCCAGCACCTCGGCCTCTTCCTGACCGGCTCGGCGCTCGATCGAATAACCCGTGGCCCCGTCGGCAGCCCGCCAGCGAAGCCGCACCCGGCCACCTTCAGGAAGACAGACCAGATCGACCGGAGCATCCGGAGGATAGAGGTCAGGAAAATCCAATTGGACCGGCGGGCCCGGCGCACCCATCCGGAGGACTGTCCCGTCCGCAGCTGCGGTGACCGAACGCAAACGATAGAACCACACGTGCTCCTGGGCCACCCCAACATCAACCCAGGCGGAATCGGTGAGGGGCGAGGGGTTGACAACCGTCCACCGCTGTCCGTCGTCGGAGCGCTCGACCTGCACTCGGCGGCCCTCGACGGGAATCCACTGGAGATGAGGTCCGTCCCTCTCGGCCGTGACCTCAAACCCGTCCGGAGCCGGGGGAGCAGCCTTGGGGATCAGTCGGACAATGTTGGAATACTCCGATGTCCGACCACGGCAGCACACGCTCCGAACCGCATACCAGACGACGATCTCACCCGACTCCTCTTCTTCTGCCGGCGACAGCCAACGATCCAGCTCGTCCTCGAGTTCCAGATTCGAACCGCGGGTCGCCAGGTCCAAACCCTCACCCTCCAGTCGGGCGATGATCTCTCCACGTCCCTCCAAAAGGCTCCACCTGGCCTGGCGATCCCTGGCCGTTGTTCCTGCCGGCGGTTCCTGGGCCAGGGGCACCTCGGCCCGCCAAACCTCGACCGACTCGAGATCGGGCAGCGGTCCACCGGCAGTGGTCATTTGGGGATAGGACCACTTGAGACGGGCCGTCCCTTCGTCCTGGACTACCTGCAGGTCACGGGTCGTATCGGCAACCCGGAGTTCGGGGGGTAGCGGCGGCCCCTTCCGGCCACAGCCCGTCTCAGCCGCGAAACCCGCCAGCAGAAGCAGCACGACCCCCATCCGTGTAGCGCGGGGCATCACAGGATGTACCGTGCCAAATCGCGGTCTGCGGCCAGAGGCCCGAGCACACTCTTGACCATTTCCTCGGTGACCTCATGGCGCTCACCGGCCCTATCCGGCGCATCAAAGCTGATGTCGTCCAGAAGTCGTTCCAGCACGGTGTAGAGCCTTCGGGCCCCGATGTTCTCCGCAGAGTTGTTGATCTCCGCAGCCATCTCCGCCAGGGCCGTCACGGCGTCGTCGGAGAATACCAATTCCAGATCCTCGGTGGCCATCAGTTCGGTGTATTGACGGATCAGTGAGTTCTCAGGCTCGACCAGGATGCGCCGGAAATCATCGGCCGTCAGCGCGTCGAGTTCCACCCTGATGGGAAACCGGCCCTGCAACTCCGGAATCAGGTCGGCCGGACGAGCGACGTGGAATGCGCCGGCGGCGATGAACAGAACGTGGTCGGTCTTGACCGGCCCGTACCGGGTATTGACTGTCGTACCCTCGACAATCGGCAGAAGGTCCCGCTGCACCCCCTCACGGGAAACATCCGGGCCGCCCCCACTGGCGCGGTCCGACGTGGCGATCTTGTCGATCTCATCGAGGAAGACGATGCCGGCGTTCTCTACCCGCCGCAGGGCCTCCGCCTCGACCTGAGACGAATCGATCAATTTCTCTTCCTCCTCGCCCAGGAGGATGCGCCGTGCCTCTTCAACCGTCATACGTTTCTGGCTCTTCTGGCCGCCGAAGATGTTCCCGAACATGTCCTTGAAGTTGACACCCATGCTCTCCATGCCCTGGGGAGTGAACATCTCGACCGTCGGTGTCTTCTGTTCAGTGATTTCCAGCTCAATCTCTTGATTCTCCAGCAGTCCATCGCGCAACTGGATCTTGACCGCCCGGCGCACCTCTTCCAGCGAGGATCCGACCGGGAGGTTGGCGGAGACCACCAGGAGGTCAAGCAGCCGGTCCTCGGCCGCGCGCTGGGCACGAACCTCGACCTCGCGGGTCTGGTTTTCACGGACCATCTGAATGCCGGCTTCGACCAGGTCGCGGACGATGCTCTCGACGTCCCGGCCGACGTAACCGACCTCGGTGAACTTCGATGCCTCGATCTTGAGAAACGGAGACTCGGTCAGACGGGCCAGGCGGCGGGCGATCTCGGTCTTCCCGACTCCGGTCGGACCCATCATGATGATGTTCTTCGGCGCGACCTCGTCACGCAGATCGGGATCCAACTGCTGCCGGCGCCACCGGTTGCGCAGGGCCACCGCCACCGCCCTCTTAGCCAGGTTCTGGCCGACGATGTAGCGGTCCAGCTCGGCAACAATCTCCTTGGGCGTCAAATTGTCCATGTTCACGAGCCCAACTCCTCGATCGTAATGTGTTGATTGGTGTAAATATCGATACCCCCGGCGATCTTCAGACTCTCCTCGACAATCGCTCGGGCTTCGAGATCGGTGTGGGCCACCAGGGCTCGTGCCGCCGCGAGGGCGTAGCCTCCCCCGGACCCGACCGAGACGACGTCGTCATCGGGGGAGAGCACCTCGCCGGTGCCCGATACCAGAAGCGTCGTCGTCGCATCTACGGTGATCAGCATCGCTTCGAGGTGACGAAGCGCCCGGTCGGTGCGCCACTCGCGCGCCAACTCAACCGCGGACCGCTCGAGATTGTGGCTGAAGGCTTCCAACTTTGCCTCGAACCGTGTGAAAAGGGCCAGAGCGTCGGCAACCGACCCCGCAAACCCCGCCAAGACACGTCCACCGGCCAGGGGCCGGACCTTGGCGGCTGTGTGTTTCATCACCGTGGTACCCAGGGTGACCTGACCGTCTGAGCCGATCGCCACCTTGCCGTCGCGGCGAACCGCCAACACCGTTGTGTGGTGCCATTCGTGCATTCGAGCCTCCAAACGAGCATTGTATCAAGAAGCTGTCAGCTCGTTGCAGCCGTTCAAACCCAAGAGCACCCAAAACTTCAAACCGGGGCGTGCCGGGTGCGCTCTCTCTTCACCGGGCAGAACTCCCGATCGAGCCGTCGCTGCGAAGAAGGGCGACACCGGGCAACCCTCGGCGAGCGCGTTCGCGGTCAAGTGTTGGCCAACGCCGTAGGCCGCCGAGGTCATTTCCGGAGGGGCGGTCCTCCTTCCGGTTTCAGAGATGCTGCCCCTCAGGGAAATGCACCGAGCGGGGGCGCGAAGCGACCCCGAAGGCCGGGGTTGTTGGAGGGACAGTGGACAGCGTCCAATATCAGCGTCAGGGTCAGGAGACTGCGACGGCGTAGGAATAGAGCTCTTTCCGGTGCTGCTGGTAGAAGTGCTCTACCAATGCGGGAAGGTCATCGTGCATCATTCAGAGTAGAACACGGTTGAGAGTGCCGAATTTATTCAGACCGCAGAAAAACTCGGCACTCAACGCATCCAATACTGCCGTAAGAGATCGAAGAACACGGCCTCCCGTTGGTCTTCGGTGATCTCGGGGTCCTCGTCAACCTGGGCTCGAAAACCGCGGAGGATCTCTCGATCAATCAACTCGAGCAGTTCCTCGGGATGAAGGATCCCTCCCCGAGCTTTCAGCTCCCGGAGGGTCCGACCGCCGAGCCCTTGGGAACCAACCAACCACGGACGTTCGGTGTTGGCTGGATTCCACCGGGTCCCGGCGAGGTTGGCTCCTGTGAACACAACGTCGTTCATGCCCGCGACCTCCGAGAAATCAACGTTGACCGCCGACGCCAGGGTGAAATCCGCATGGTCAAACACCGCTCCCGGGAAGGTCGAGCCCTCCATATTGCACTGTGCGAGCTCGGCGTAGTCGAACCGGGCGTCTCGGAGTCCAGTAATGCCCGTCATTGAGGCGTTGATCAGAATGGCTTGAGAAAAATCGGGTGCAGTTCCGGAGACATGATAGAGGGTCGTATTGAGCATTTTTGCCTGGGAAAAATTGGTTCGATCGATCTGGGCACCCGAGAAATCGGCCCCGTTCAAGCGGGCCCTGAAAAAGGACGCTCCCTCGAGGGCCGCTCCTTTGAAATTCGCATCCTCGAGAATCGCCCCCTGAAGGTCCGCGCCTTGGAGATTCAGGCCTTCAAGAGACACGCCGCTGAGGTCGAGTCTGAGGTATTGGGTCTCGGCTCTCAATTGATTGAAACGGTCGATCTGATTATGCTCAAGCAGAAAAATGACGTACTCCAGGTAGTGCTCGTACAGTGTTGGGGTCACGGTGAACGCCAATTTCTGAGCCAGAGGCAGGGGGTCCTCATCCTTGATCCCTTCCCTGGAGAGATCGATCTGCCGGAGCATCAGCGCCTCGAGATCCTCGACGTGCCGTCGCTCGAGAGTGCGCTCCCAAACCCCAATCCGGTGCCAGCCCATCAACGCGTTGAGACCGGCCACAGCGATCCCAACGGTTACCAGCCCCACCACGAAGCCCAATCCCAGATCCATCCATCCCCGCCTGTCAAAGGTCCGTTTCATGGCAAACCACCCTCCTCGAGACAGGAGCATACCAAGGGGCAGCCGGTAACAACCGGGAACGCCAACGCCGACGTTGGAGTCCAGGGGCAGGATCAGCAGACAGCGTCAGTTTCGGCGGCAGTTTGCAGCGTCAGATGACGGCGACCGCGCCGGTAGACAGTGGACAGCAGGCAGCGTCGGCGTCCGGGGCGGCGCCGGGTCCAACGGTGACCCGTTCATGATTTCCTCCGTGCTGTTCATGAGAATGGCTTGGGATAGCTGGTGGGCCATCCAATGTCAAGGACAAGCCTACCGGTCGCTTCGCGATCCTTGACATCGGCCGCCCCACCAGCATTGGGAATCCTATGAACAACACGGAGGAAATCATGTCTCACGCGCTCCCCAGACACACCCTCATCGCCCAATCCAAGGCTCTCGAAGCAGCCGGAATGTCAATCACACTCGTCACTCGAGTACCAGCCCCCCTCAAAAGCATCGCCGATCAGGTCATTCGGTCGGCATCATCGGTTCCAGCCAACCTCGCCGAAGGCCACGGACGGTCCGGCAGAGATCGGATGTACCACTGGCGAATTGCCTACGCATCAGCAAAAGAGGTCGACAGCCATCTTCGGCTTCTTGCCCAGGCAGGAGCCATCGACAAAACCAGAACCCATACCGCTCTCGGTCTCTTCGACGAGGTCCGAGCGATGACGTGGCGACTGCTCCATCCGTGAGGGGTGGTCGGATTCCTCGGCGCGAGCGAGCGCCCTCTCCGACGGGACGTGCCACTTTTGATATTGTCCTTCGGTTATCTTCTCGGTTTGAGCAACAATGCGGACAATGTCAAAGGTGGCAATCCACGGCGACACCGTCAGCAATCGAGTGCTGGCCAAAGCCGTAGGCCGTCGAGGCCATTTCCCGGAGGGACCGTTGTCTCCCGAGTTCTGAAAAGTTGCCCCTCCGGGAAATGCACCGAGCGGGAGGGCCGAAGGCGCTCCCGAAGGCCGGGCCTGGAATCCAGGGACCGGAGCCGTGGCCAGCGTCCGAGTCCAGCGTCAGGTTCAGGAGACAGCGACAGCGTCAGATGGCCGCGACCGGGGCAGATCACAGCGGCGGCGTCTGGGGCGGCGACAGACCTCTTCGACCTTTTTGACCCCTTTGACTCTTTCTTTCCATCGAGCTCTTCGGTCCAACATGGGCGGACACAGGGGTCCGCCCCTACAGACTCCTTCGACCTACCCCTTCTCCAGCTTCGCAATCGTCGGCACCAGCGTCTTGCGCCCGGCCCGGTCAAAATAGATAACCAGTTTGAGCCCGGGGCCCCGGCCCTGACAGGACAGAACGACACCGGACCCGAACCGCTGGTGTGAAACCCGGTCGCCCGGTCGCCATCCCTTGCCGTCTCCATCTTCGACGGTTGCGGCAATTGGGCGTGCTCGGCCTCCCCTCATGAGGGTCCGGGCGGGAGCAGGGGCGGTTCCGACGGATTTTCCGGGCTGGGTCCCCATCACACCGGTTTGTCGCCCAAAGGACCTTTGAAACCCTTGCCCCATGGTTGGAAGGTCGACACCCCAGCTCTGACCAACGATCTGCGAAAGCGCGTCACCCTCGTCCTGAAGAGACTCCGAGGGGATCTCGGCCAAGAAACGCGACGGGCGGGTCGGATTCCTTTGGCCGAAGAGAAAACGTTCACGAGCGGCCGTCAGGGCCAGACGTTGGCGCGCACGGGTCATGCCAACGTAGGCAAGCCGCCGCTCTTCTTCTATTCCATCAGCATCTTTACTGGAGTTGGAGTGGGGCAACAGGCCATCTTCACACCCGACGACAAAAACAGCGTCGAATTCCAGACCTTTGGCCGAATGCAGGGTCATCAGACTGACGGAATCCGCAGAGGCCTTTTGATCACTGTCCTCGAAGAGGGCGACGCCATCAAGAAAGGCCTCGAGATCCTGTCCCTGCAGCGAGGCTTCGGCTACGGCCGTTGCCAGTTGCCGAAGATTCTCACGGCGTACGACCTTCTCCTCTTCTTCACCGCTATAAAGTCCCAGCATGCCGGAGGCCTCGAGCAACCACCCAACGAAATCGGCAGGCGCCATGGTCTCCTTCTGTGTCTCGGCTTCGTCCAAGATTTCAAAAAAGCGTGCAAGGGCCACTTGAGCTCGTGGTGTCAGGGTTTCAGGGGAGTCCCTTGCCGCAATCGGAATGGGGCGACCCACCGCTTCAGCATGGGATCTCAGGGCGTCGATGGTGACGGCGCCGATGCCCCGGGCCGGTACGTTGACAACCCGTTCGAAGGCCATGGCGTCTTCCGGGCGGACGACAAGGCGCAGGTAGGCCAGGGCGTCCTTGACCTCGGCCCGTTGCCAGAATCTCAGGCCGCCAATGACCCGGTAGGGCACTTGGCGTCGAGTCAGTTCTTCCTCGAAGGGCCGCGTCTGGGCGTTGGTTCGCATCAAAACCGCCATCTCGCAGAGGGGATGGCTGCTCTGCAGGGCCTCGATGCGATCGCACACCCACCGTGCCTCCTCCCTTTCGCCCGGCGCAACGAAGAGGTGCACCGGCTCCCCACCGTCTTTCTCGGTGAACAGTTTCTTTCCTCTGCGTTGGGTGTTGGCGGCAATCAGGGCGCCGGAGACCTCTAAAATCGGCGCCGTCGATCGGTAGTTTCGCTCCAGCACCACCACGTGGGCGCCGGGAAAGGAGTGCTCGAAATCCAGGATGTTATCCATCTCGGCGCCTCGCCACCGGTAGATGCTCTGATCCTCGTCCCCGACCGCAGTGATGTTGCCACTTTCGCTCAGGACCGTATTGAGGAGTTTCATCTGCAACTTGTTGGTATCCTGAAACTCATCGACCAAAAGCCACCGCGCGCGACGCTTGACCGAGGCGGCGGCAGCCCTGTCCGACGTCAGGGCCTTGAGGACCAGGGCCAACATGTCGTCAAAATCGACGGCGCCCAGTTCCTTCTTGCGGGCGGTGTAGCGCCGCCACAAACGGGCAATGACCTGGGCCCGGACATCACCGGTTCGCTGTCCCAGACTTTTCACACTCTCCATACGGTTGACATGGCCGGAGATGCGCGAGAGCACATTACGAGCCGGATATTCCTTGGGGTCAAGCTCCTCATCCTTGAGGATTTTGTTCATCAAACCCCGTTGATCATCACTGTCAATGATCGAAAACCTGCGCGGCAACCCCGCGGCCTCGGGCCATCGCCTGAGGATGTCCAGGGCCCACCGGTGGAAGGTCCCGACGAAGGCCCCACCAAGGGTAGGCCCGGCACCGATCAGCGTGGCGGCCCGTTCCCGCATTTCCCGGGCGGCCTTGTTGGTGAAGGTGACGGCTGTGATTTCGAAGGCTTCAGCCGCCCCCCGCCCAATCAGATGGGCAACCCGGTGGGTCAGAACCCGCGTTTTCCCCGATCCGGCCCCCGCCAAAACCAACAGTGGTCCCTCGCCGTAGGCCACGGCCTCCCGCTGTGTCCGGTTGAGTCCCTCAAGTAATCTATCCGCAGTCATCCCAGCCACTCCAGTTTGTAATCGTTCATCATCGTCATCTCAGAAATTCGCCCTACGAATTTCTTACTCCACCGTCACGCTCTTGGCCAGATTCCGGGGCTGATCCACGTCCAGGCCCAGTTCGACGGCCACTCGGTAGGCCAACAGCTGCAGGGGAATCGTAGTGACGATCGGCTGCAGGAGGCGGTCAACGGCAGGAATCGGCAGGACGATGTCGGCCACCTGGGCCACGTCGGCGGCTTCCCGCTCCGCCACGGCGATGACCACCGCGCCACGGGCACGCACCTCCATCAGATTACCCAGCAGTTTTTCCCGCGTCGGCGTCGCCGGAGCTACGGTGACGATCGGGAACCCCTCGGTCAGGAGGGCGATCGGTCCGTGCTTCATTTCGCCTGCCGGATAGCCTTCTGCGTGGAGGTATGAGATTTCTTTGAGTTTCAATGCGCCTTCCAGCGCGATCGGGTAGAGGCAGCCTCTCCCCAGGAACAGGGAATCCGTTGCCTCGGCCAGCAGTTGTGTCGCCTGATCGTAGGCTTCTTCGCTGCCTTCAATCGCCTGTTCGATCGCCAGGGGCAATCGCAGCAGTTGCCGGATGATTTCGGTATCCGTGCCGTCCGAAAGGCCGCGGACCTGCCTCAGGGCCAGGGCCAGGAGGACCATCGCCACCAACTGGGTCGTGAAGGCTTTTGTTGAGGCGACACCGATCTCGGGTCCGGCCTGGGTCAACATCCGTGCCTGGGCCATGCGCCACGAAGAAGAACCCCGCACATTACAGATCGTTCCCAGCAGCGCGCCGGCGTCCTTGCCCAGCTCCATAGCGGCCAGAGTGTCGGCGGTTTCTCCGCTCTGCGTCACACCGACAACCAGCACGTCCGGGCCGACCAGCGGCTCCCGGTAGCGGTACTCCGATCCGTAATCGACTTCCGTCGGAAGGCCCGTCAGGCGCTCAATCAGGAACTTTCCAACCAGGCAGGCGTGCCACGAGGTGCCGCAGGCAACGAGGTGGATCCGCCTGACTTCGGCCAATCGGTCATGATCAAAACCCAGATCACCCAGATTGACCGCTGTCCGGTCGGCGTTCAGGTAGGCGCGGACGGTATTCCGAATGGCGTCCGGTTGTTCGTGGATCTCCTTGAGCATATAGTGGCGGAACCCGCCCTTGTCCATTCGTCCGGCATCCCAATCCAACGTCTCAACCGGCCGGTCAACCGCACGCCCATCGTTATGGATGTGCGCCTCGTGTTGGTGAACAACGGCGATGTCGCCATTTTCCAAGTAGATCACCCTCTTGGTTCGGTGCAACAGGGCCACAACGTCTGAAGCGACGATCATCTCGTCATCACCGACACCGACAACCAACGGCGGCCCGTTCCGGAAGGCGACGACCGTATTGGGCTCGTCTCGACTGACGGCGACCACCGCAAACTGCCCGACCAGTCGGGACAGGACCGCCTCGACCCGCTCAAAAAGGCTGCCCGTGGCACGCCCGAGCAACTGGGCGATCAGCTCGGTGTCGGTATCCGAAGCGAGCGGGACCCCCTGATCCAGGAGTTCCCGGCGAAGATCGGCATAGTTCTCCAGAATCCCGTTGTGGACCACCGCGATGTGGCCGTCGGCATCCACTTGTGGGTGGGCGTTGGCCTCGGTTGGTGCGCCGTGGGTCGCCCACCGCGTGTGACCGACACCAACCGATCCTCGAGGCGGCTGATCGAAGGCCAGTTCTTCCAGATTGGCCAGCTTGCCGGCCGCCCTGAGCACCTCGATCGTCTCGGCACCCATCACCGCCAGACCGGCGGAGTCATAGCCTCGATATTCCAGCCGCCGAAGACCGTCAAGAATGACCGGTACCGCCTGGTGCTCGCCAACGTATCCGATGATGCCGCACATGTTGCACTCCTCAGTCGTTTTAAAGCTATTAGCTATTATCTGTTAGCCGTTGGCGAAAAACCCCATGGTCCTCGGAGCTAACTGCTGAGAGCTAAATGCTAACAGCTCCCGGCTCCGCCGGTTCCTCAGCGCACCGAGATTTTTTCAGCCAACGACGCCAGAAGATCGTCGAAGGCGCCGGCAAAAGCAGCCACGCCGTCATATTGAAGCTTCTTCGTCACGGCCTTGAGATCGATGCCGTGAGCCTCAAGACCCTCCATGACGCTATCGGCCGATGCCATGCCCTCCTCAAGCGCGTTCCTCGGATTTCCGTGGTCCCGATAAGCATCGAGAGTGGGCGCAGGGATCGTATTGACCGTCTGCGGCCCAACCAACTCCTCGATATAGAGCACATCTGGATAGGCCGGATTCTTGGCCGAGGTCGACGCCCAGAGCGGCCGCTGTACCTGGGCGCCCCGAGCCATGAACCTCTCAAAATTCGGCCCATGGAAAATCTCCTTGAACCGGCGATAGGCGAGGCAGGCATTGGCGATTGCGGCCTTGCCTCGGAGAGCCAGAGCATCTGGGGTTCCGACGGCCTCAAGTTGTGCGTCGACCGCGGTATCTACACGGCTGACGAAGAACGACGCCACCGAGGCCACCGTCGACGGTTCAGCGCAACGCTCGAGTCCTCGAAGATAAGCCTGGGCAACCGCCTCGTAGTCGTCCATCGAGAACATCAGGGTGGCGTTGATATTGATGCCGTCGGCGATCAATGCCTCGATCGCCGCCATGCCCTCGGTGGTCGCCGGCACCTTGATCATGAGATTGGGCCGACCGACCCGGGCCCACAAGCGCCGGGCATCCGTTATCGTGCCTGAGGTGTCGTGCGCCAGATCCGGCGCAACCTCGAGGCTGACGAACCCGTCGCTGCGGCTGCCGGCGTCATAGACCGGTCGCAAGACATCAGCCGCTGCCTGGATGTCCGTGACCGCCAGTTCCTCGTAGACTGTGACCGCGGTTGCCGCCGGATGTCGGCGAAGCACGGCACCGACCTGCTCGTCGTACTCGTCGGTGCCGGCGATTGCGTTCTTGAAGATCGACGGATTGGAGGTCACGCCTCGCACGCCGTCCTCTTCGACCAGGCGAGCCAACCCGCCACCTTCAACCAGGCTGCGCTGAATGAAATCCAGCCACACCGCCTGCCCATGATCCGCCCAGAGTGCCTTCAGCGCATTCATATCTATCCCCGTTTCTCAATTACCTTTATTGCAGCTTCCACGATCCTCTCGACCGTGAACCCCAGCTTCTCGGCCACGATCTCCCCCGGCGCCGAGGCGCCGAACCGGTCGAGCCCAATGACGGCGCCACCAGTGCCCGTGTATCGTTCCCATCCAAAGGTCACACCGGCCTCGATTGCCACGACCGGGACGCCCGGAGGCAGTACCGTCTGCCGATATCCCTCATCCTGGTCATCGAACAACTCCTGCGACGGCATCGACACAACCCTCGCCGTGATCCCGCGCCCGCCAAGTTCGGCGCCCGCCTTGACCGCAAGTTGCACCTCGGATCCGGTCGCCAACAGTACCACCTGGGGCGACCCGCCATCCTCAACCGGACACCAGGCACCCCGAGCCAGACCCGCCTGAGCCCCCTCGGTCGTACCGTCGAGGATCGGCAAACCCTGTCTGGAAAGGACCAGCGCTGTCGGCCCATCTCGACGCTCCAGGGCTACCTTCCAGGCGCCCGCCGTTTCGTTGGCGTCACCCGGCCGCACCACAACCACATTGGGAATGGCCCGAAGTGATGCCACCTGTTCGACCGGCTGGTGGGTCGGCCCATCTTCGCCAACCCAAATCGAGTCGTGCGTGAAGACATAGATGACAGGCAAACCCATCAGAGCCGCCAATCTGATCGCCGGACGCATGTAGTCGGCGAAAACCAGGAAAGTCGACCCGAAGGGTCTGACGCCCCCGTGCAGCGCAAGGCCGTTGAGCACGGCGCCCATTGCGTGTTCCCGAATGCCGAAGTGGAGGTTGCGTCCGCCCCACGACCCCTTGGAAATCGCACTCGAGCCGTTGATGGTCGTTTTACACGACGGTCCCAGGTCTGCCGAGCCTCCGACCATCTCGGGCAGGACCTCGGCCAGCTGATTGATGACCGTTCCGGACGCCGCCCGGGTCGCCGGCCCCTTGGCGCCATATTCGAAGACCGGCAATACATCGGACCAGTCCTCAGGCAACCGGCCGTCCAGGCGCCTGGCGAAGGCCTCCGCCCTCTCCGGATCCTGCTCGGCCCAGGCGCCGTGCCGTTCTCGCCAGACTGTGTGGGCCTCGGTGCCGCGCCGGGCCACTTCCCGACCCCTCTCGGCGACAGCATCGGGAACGAAGAACTCCAACTCCTCGGGCCAACCGAGGTTCTTCTTGGCGCC
>DAOWGJ010000219.1 GCA_030637505.1 Holophagae bacterium | reverse complement strand
GGGTTCGCCGGCTCGAGAGCCTAGTTTCACTGGCACTGACCGGAACCGAGGGCGCAGATTATCCCTTCTGGTCGCCCGACGGTCACCACATCGGGTTCTTCGCGGGCGGCAAGCTCAAACGAATTCCCGCAGCAGGTGGTGCAGTTCGTATTCTGGCAGATGCCTCGAATCCCCGAGGAGGTTGTTGGATGCAAGACGGTCGTATTGTATTTGCGGCCGACTACAGAGCGAGTCTGATGATCGTGCCCTCAGGTGGAGGCGAGGCTCGCCCCTTGACTGAGCTTGACCACGAAAGCGGTGAAAAAAGCCATCGATGGCCGATCGCCCTTCCCGGTGGAGAGCACCTGGTCTTCCTTTCGCAGACCTCGGAAGGCGGCACAGCCGACGATCGCAGTGGATTGGACGTCCTGTCGTTGGTCGACCGATCCCGAACCCGAATCGTCGATGTCAACTCATCCGCAGCATATGCCCCACCGGGATACCTGTTCTACTGGTATGGCGGATCGCTGGTCGTCAGTCCCTTCGACGTCGATCGACACATTCTGGCCGGCGAGCAGATGCCCGTGGCCGAGGGAGTCGGCTACACGGCCAACGAGATGGGCGTCTTCTCTGTATCCCAGACGGGGGTGCTCGCGTACCACATAGGTTCCGGAGTAAGCCTGCCATCGCGATTGCAGTGGTACGACCGCGAGGGAACCCTCCTTTCCGAAGCGGCCCCGGTCGGTTTGTACAGGAGGATGCGTTTATCACCCGATGGTCGCCAGGTTTCTTATACCGAGGGCCTGACCATTTGGGTCAGAGATCTCGTTCGGGGGACAAACACCCGCGTGACATTTGACGAGGAAGACCACAACGCGCCGGTATGGTCACCTGACGGCCAGTGGCTCGCCTTTGGAACGACCCGAACCAACGGAAGCGAGGTTCGTCGAAAACCGTCGTCGGGTCTCGGCGACGAGGAGCTGGTGTATGAGTTCGACAAGCAGTTCGAAGCGAGGGATTGGTCGCCTGACGGCAATCTGTTGATGTTCGAAACCCTGCAGCCTGGAACCGAGTGGGACATCTGGGTCTATTCGTTCGCCGACAATCAGGCCCGGTCACTGGTCGCCACTCCATTCTCGGACGTCGATCCGTGCTTCTCGCCGGACGGGCGTTTTGTCGTCTACGCATCCAACGAGTCCGGTCGAACAGAGGTTTACGTCGTCCCCACATCGGGCGGGAGCCGCAAATGGCAGGTGTCGATTAAGGGTGGTTCGGCTCCGATTTGGAGCCCGATCGGAGATGAGATCTTCTTTTTGGACCCCGACCTCAATTTGACCAGCGTCACCGTTTCTGGGAATAAAGACCTGATGTTCGGAGATCCGCAGGTGTTGTTCAAAATTCCCGCTCTCCGCGTCGAAGACCTGACATTTGACGTCGCGCCCGACGGCCAACGGTTCCTGGTCAATACAACAGAGGCACAGCAGATCGCCGAGTCGTTAATCCTCGTACAGAACTGGGAGAATTTGGTGGAGGTCAACTGATGATTGACTCAGTTCTGGGCCAATACAAGATCACCGCCAAGTTGGGACAAGGCGGCATGGGAGAGGTGTGGCTGGCGGAGGACACGACCCTCGGTCGTCAGGTGGCACTCAAGATGCTGCCGGAGGACTTCGCGGACGATCCCGATCGCCACGCCCGCTTCGAGCGTGAGGCGAAAGTCCTGGCCTCGCTGAATCATCCGAACATCGCCACTCTGCACGCCCTGGAGCACCTCGACGGTCAGCACGTCCTGGTGATGGAACTGGTCGAAGGCGAGGGCCTGGACGATGTCATTGCCAGAGGTCCGATCTCGATCGACGAGGCTATCCCGATGGCCTTGCAGATCGCCGAGGCTCTGGAAGCGGCCCACGAGGCGGGGATCGTGCACCGTGATTTGAAACCGGCCAATATCCGGATTCGTCCGGACGGCATGGTCAAGGTGCTGGACTTCGGGCTCGCGAAGGCGTGGGAGACCGACGGCGGAGATTCCTCCCTTTCTCTTTCACCGACCATGACGCGCAACGCGACGATGGAGGGTGTCATCCTCGGCACGGCGGCCTACATGTCGCCTGAACAGGCCCGCGGCAAAAAAGTGGACCGTCGAGCCGACATTTGGGCCTTCGGCGTTGTCCTGTGGGAAACGCTGACGGGTCAGAAGCTCTTTGCTGGAGAGACTGTGTCCGACGTTTTGGCCTCGGTGCTCAAGGAAATGCCGAGCCTCGACGCGTTGCCTCGGGAAACACCACCGGCCGTGCGGCGTCTGATCACGCGCTGCCTCACCCGGGAACCGAGGGACCGCCTGCAGTGGATCGGTGATGCTCGGCTTGAGTTGAACGAAGCGTTGAGTCCATCCGAAGAAGAGCCCGAGGGTCGCCATCAACATGTGGGAACGCCGTCTCGCGGCCGCGAGAGGCTGGCCTGGTCGGCGGCGGTGGTCGCCTTCGCTGTTGCCGCGTTCTTCTGGTGGCAGCCCAATGAGGCCCCAGAGCATCCTCTCACCCGGTTTGCCGTATCGGTGGGCGACGGACAGATTCTCTCGTTTGTCGACCAGCCGATCATCGATCTGTCGCCCGATGGACGAACTCTGGCTTTTGTTGCCACAGACCTCGAGATGGGACAGCAAATGGTCTACCTTCGCCGGCTCCATGACCGCGAGGTGTGGCCTCTCGCTGGGACCGAGGGCGCCAGCCATCCATTCTTTTCGCCGCACGGTACACAGCTCGCGTTCTTCGCCGACGGCAAGCTGAAGAAGATGTCGGTCGAGGGGGGGTCCGCCACCACCTTGGCTGACGCACCCAATCCACGAGGCGGCGTGTGGCTACCTGATGACACCATCGTGTACTCGCCCTCCTACTCGTCCGGATTGTGGAGAATTGCCGCTTCGGGCGGCATACCTGAGGTCCTGCTCGAGCTGGATTCAGAAAACAGCGAGCGAACCTTCCGATTTCCCGATGTGCTTCCAGACGGTCGAACGGTTCTCTTCACCATTGGCAAGATCGACAGCCCAAACAATTACAACGACGCCCAGATCGCCGTTTACTCACTGGATACCGGCGAGCGGAAGGTCATCGTCGACCAGGCGAGTATGGCCCGATTCGTCGGCACTGACCGGCTGGTTTACTCTCGTGCCGGGGTGCTTTTCACCATCGCTTTCGACCCTGAAGAGCTCGAGACGAGAGGCGATGCCTCACCCGTCATCGAGGATGTCGGAGGCGACCCCAGCAGCGGAGCCGGACATTTCGCCGTTGCCGCAAATGGAACCTGCGTGTGGGTGGAGGGTGCGGTGACTGAAATCGACGCGCTGCTGACAATCGTCGATCGAGAGGGCACTGCGACCCGTCTGCCGTTGACCCCCCGCGGTTTCCATCAGCCTCGGTTTTCGCCCGATGGAAGCCAATTGGCCGTGGCAGTGGGTCCGGGTCAATCGGGTGTCGAAGGGGATGTATGGGTTTACTCTTTCGCATCTATGGCCCTCAGCAGAATGACCTTCGGCGGCAACGACCTCTATCCCACCTGGACGCCTGACGGACTCGGAATCGCCTACTTGTCCTACCACAACGAGCCGATGATCTTTGAGAAACAGGCCGATGGAAGAGGAGGCAGTCGACAGATCACCTCCGCCGACACTGCGCCGGTGTTTCCCGAGTCCATCAGTCCCGACGGAAGCACGCTTGCCTACACGCGCCTTGGTCGAACACCCGATGTCTACCTGGTCACAGCCGGCGGGGAACCACGGCTCTTCCAGGCCAACGCCAGCGGCCCGGCGTTTTCTCCGGACGGCCGGTGGATTGCCTATTCTTCACCGGGATCGGGGCTGGCAAACGTCTACATCCGGCCGGTTGAAGGCAAAGGTATGTGGCAGGTGTCGCCGTCCAACGGCGCCTACCCAAGGTGGTCGGGTGACGGCCGAAGGCTTTTCTACATCGACATCAGCCAGCCCAACCGACCTTTGGTGGAGGTGGATGTCGAGGATGCTGACACTTTTCGGGCGGGTCCACCCCGAATCGTCGTAGACGACCTCGCCGGCTCATTTGTGACTGCGACATCTCCGGCGTCGAACTGGGACGTGTCGCCGGACGGAAACCGTTTTGTCTTTGTCGAGTTCGAAAGGGACGCCGGGACCGGAGCGCAGATCGAGGTTGCCCTCAACTGGGCACAGAACCTCGCGGTGGGTTCTCCATGATTGGCACGACGCTTTCCCACTACCGCATTACCGCTGCCCTCGGGGCAGGGGGAATGGGCGAGGTGTGGCGAGCTGAGGACACCAAGTTGGGGCGGCAGGTTGCCCTCAAGGTATTGCCGCAGGAGTTTGTCGGTGACCCTCAGCGTCTCGAGCGATTCGACCGCGAAGCACGGGCGGTGGCGGCCCTCAATCACCCCTCGATTGTCACCATCTACTCGGTCGAAGAGGACGGCGGCGTCCGTTTTCTGACGATGGAGCTGATCGAAGGTCGCTGTCTGGATCAACTGATTCCCGGCGGTGGATTGCATCTTGATCGTTTCCTCAACCTGGCGACACCACTGGCCGAGGCGATGTCGGCGGCTCATGAAAAGGGTGTCGTGCACCGCGATCTCAAACCCTCCAATGTCATGGTGGACGGTGATGGCAGGGTCAAAATCCTTGACTTTGGTCTGGCCAAGTTGCAAGAGAATGACGATGTCTCCGATTCGACCTCTCTTCCCACCGAGGCATTGACCGGGGTCGGAATAGTGGTGGGCACCGTGCCCTACATGTCACCGGAACAGGTGGAGGGCCTTCCGGTTGATCACCGGACGGACATTTTCTCCC
This sequence comes from Holophagae bacterium, assembly GCA_030637505.1. GTDB lineage: Bacteria > Acidobacteriota > Thermoanaerobaculia > Thermoanaerobaculales > Sulfomarinibacteraceae > DAOWGJ01. The sequence continues at coordinate 204 of DAOWGJ010000219.1, read as the reverse complement.
TCGGTATCCTGCTGTACGAAATGGCAACCGGTGTTCGCCCATTTCAGGGTTCGAGTACAGCCGGCCTGATGTCGGCAATCCTGAAGGATGTGCCGAAGCCGATTGGGGAGATCCGGGCTGATCTTCCCCGCCACCTCGGCCGCGTTATCGGCCGCTGCCTCGAGAAGGAACGTCGTGATCGCTACCAGACCGCTCGCGACGTAT
>DAOWGJ010000164.1 GCA_030637505.1 Holophagae bacterium | reverse complement strand
CGGCGCTGACGCCGCTGCGGCCGCTGGACGGCTTGGCCGAGATCGTCGTCGGTCGGGACGGGGTCCAGCTGACCAAGGGCCCCCACCGCGCGGTCTTTCTGCCCCAGGTGGCGCCGGAGCAGGGCTGGGACCGCGACACGATGTTGAACCACCTGGCCAAAAAGGCAGGACTGGCCGCCGATGCCTGGCACCAAGGTGCGACCTTCGAGGTATTCACGGCCCAGGTATTCGGGGAGGAGCACAACCCTTGACCCACCGTTTGACCCGTCGGGACCTTGCCGCATTGCTTGGGGCGGGGGCCGTCTCCAGGGTTCTGGGGGCTTCCCAGGCTCGGTCGGGCCGGGGACGGGTTGGGACTGCCGAGATTCCCCCACATGCCAGACCCGCAGCCTTTTCCCGAGCTGTTGGTGACGCCGTCAGGCGTTCAACGGGCATGGACACCGCGGAAGCGGCCTTTCGCGGTCTCTTCGGGCGGCGGGACACCGTCGGCATCAAGGTGAACTGCCTCGGAGGGCCCCGAATGTCACCCCGGCCTGCCCTCGTCGAGGCTCTGGTCGAGTGGGTGGCCGGGGCCGGCGTCGAACGCTCGCGGATCATCGTCTTTGAACGTTCGAGCCGAGAGTTGGAAACCGCGGGCTTCACCCTGCGGAAAAAAGGTGGGGCCTCTCTGTGCTACGGCATCGACAATGACTACGACAGGGCGCCGACGGTCACAGGCAAGGTGGCATCGTGCTTCGCGCGTATGGTGTCGACTACCTGTACCGCCCTGATCTCTGTCGGTGTGGTCAAGGATCACGATTTTGCCGGAGTCTCCGCGGGTCTCAAGAACTGGTATGGCGTGATCCACAACCCCAACAAGTACCACGACAGCAACTGTGACCCCTATGTTGCCGACGTCGTGCGGCATCCGTGGATCGGCGGCAAGATGCGGTTGACGGTGTTGGACGGTGGCAGGGCGCAGTATCAAGGCGGTCCTGCCTTCGCCAATCGCGGTGTATTCGACCTCGGGATGGTGGCGGCTTCTCACGACCCGGTGGCCGCGGACGCCTGGGCGTGGCGCATGGTTGAGGAAGAACGGGCGCGGCGTGCTCTGGGCACGCTGGAGGACGAGAAGCGGGCGCCTCGGTTTATTCAGACGGCTTCCCGCTACGGCCTTGGCGTCGGCGATGTCAAGGCGCTCAAGGTGGTAGGCGCGTGAGCCTCAATCGAAGGGATGCGTTGGGTCTTTGCGCCGGAATGGCTGCGGGGTGTCTGCTGCCGCGTGCGGCTCGGGGCGCCAAGCCGATTATCGGGGGGTCGGTGGACCTCCAGGATCTTCCGGCGCGGGAGGCCTCGTGGTACAAGAAACTCGAACACCTCAAGGTTGAGTGTGGACTCTGCCCCCAGGAGTGCATCGTTGCCGACGCCGAGCGGGGCACTTGCGGCGTTCGTGAGAACCGGGGCGGGACCTACTACACGCTGGTCCATGGGTTGGCCTGCTCGGTCCACGTTGACCCGGTGGAAAAGAAGCCGTTTTTCCACGTCCTGCCAGGCGAAAAGGCCCTGTCCTATGCGACCGCCGGCTGCAATGTCGAGTGCAAATTTTGCCAGAATTGGGAGATCTCGCAGTTCCGGCCGGAGCAGGTGGCGTCGTGGTACCTCCCCCCGGATGCGCTCGTCCGTATAGCTCGCCAACAGGGTGCGACGATGACCGCGGCAACCTACTCAGAGCCGACCGTGTTCTGGGAGTACGTTCGGGACGCCGCCGTGGCTGCTCGAAAAGTAGGCCTTCGGCCCCTGGTCGTCAGCAACGGTTACATCAAACCCGAGCCCCTGCGAGAGGTTCTTCCGCTGCTCGAGGCCTACAAGGTCGACCTCAAGGCGATGACCGAAGATTTCTATGTCAAACAGATCCGCGGCCACCTCAAGCCGGTCCTCGAGGGCCTGGAAATCATCAAGAAGGCCGGCACCTGGCTGGAGATCGTCGTTCTGCTGATTCCAGGGCTCAACGACTCGGAAGCCGAGGCCGTACGGTTGGCGCGGTGGGTCAAAGGCCATCTGGGGCCCGACGTGCCGGTGCACTTCACCCGCTTCCACCCGACCTATCTCTTGAAAAACCTGCCCCCGACGCCCGTCGCGACACTGGAGCGTTCTTGGAGCGCCGCAAGGGCGGAGGGGCTCAACTTCGTGTACCTCGGGAATGTGCCGGGCCACAGGGGAGAAAACACTGTCTGTCCGGGTTGCGATCAGGTCCTCATCCACCGGGTCGGCTTCAGTGTGCTCAAGAATCGGCTCAAGGGTGGGGCCTGTCCGAACTGCGGCAGGAAGATTCCTGGGGTCTGGTCCTGAAATTCTGACGACAAGGGTTGATTTCTCGTTTCTCCTATGCGATCGTATTCAAGTAGTCTTTTCGCGAACTATTGGAGTTCTAATATTTGAGGGAGGAAAAATGAGGTTTACACGTAAAAACATGATCATTGCGGCGGCCGTTGGGTTTGTGGCAATTATCGCAACCATGGGGCTCTCGACGGCCGGAGCGGCAAGCGACGCGTCCCTGTCGTCCCCTGCGGGCGCCCTGCCCGGACCGGCCTTCCCGCCGGTGCAAGAAAACCGTGCGACGGAGGTCCTGTTCCGCGGTGATTTTGGTGCGGAAATAGGCTTGGGTTGTTCCAATGGTACGGGTAATTCCGGCGGACCGAACGACTGGGCCGTCGGTGTGACGGCGACCTTGACACCCCCCTTCGGTATCGTTTCGACGACCTACAATATCTTCACGGGCATGGGTTACACCACCGCCCTGACCTTCAAGGCGTGGGCCGGCGGCGCCGCTCCGGGCGCTGAGATCGGCGCCCAGTCGGGAATGCCGATGGGCACGGGCAACTACACCGTAGCCGTCGCGCCCCCGATCATGCTCTCCGCTCAGGCCTTCTACTTCGGCTTTTACCAGCCCCAGAGTACCGCCGGTATGCGAATCGGGCTGGATACCAGCAGTGGTTCCGAGGGGACTTCGTTCCTCTTGGCGCCTGGATGCGGGCTCGGCGCATGGGGAACCGTTGACTCAATCGGTTTTGCCGGCAACTGGGTAATGCGTGCCGTCGTCGACGACACCATTCCCGTAGAGTTGATGACATTCACCGCTGAATAATTGATGAGCAACAACAGATTTGTGGGGGAGCGCCTTCTTGGCGCTCCCTTTTCTGTGGTCAAGTCAGGATTCGCCCTCGGTTGGGTGATGATTCTTTGTGGTGTCCTCGGCTGTGGGCCAGGTTCCGACATTGATATCTCAGCCGGCGATGTCGTCGCTACCTTTGATGGGGGCGAGGTCACTCGAACCGAGTTGCTGGCTTCCGGCAGTTCCGTCGAACCGGGTAATCAGGCCGACCCCGGCGTGTTGTCGACCGATTGGAGAATCGAAAAGATCAAGGACCTTGCCTTTCGGCGGATCTTGGTTTCCGAGGTGCCCGATGGATCTACCCTGGAGCAACAGATCGGCCAGCAGCGGGCTGTCGCTCTGGTCGAAATGATGGAGGAGCAACTGGGCTGGAACGGGCTGACGGTTAGCGAAGACCAGGTCCGTCGACAGTTCGACATGCATCCCGAGCAGTATCGGGACCCGGAGAAGATCAGGCTCCAGCACATCTTCTTGGCCGCAGAGGCGGGAGAGACGGCTGATGAAGAACGCCGGGTCATCCGGGCCAAGCTTGAAGCTATTCGAGTGCAGTTGATGGACGGGGCGGACTTCACAGCGATGGTGCGGCAGTATTCTCAATCTTCGACTGCCGGCCGGGGTGGTTGGCTCGGTCTGGATCGTGGCAAGGCGGTGGATCATAATTTCACCGAGGCCGCCTGGTCCCTCGAGTTGAACGAGATTTCGGAGATCGTCGATACACCTCACGGCTATCATGTGCTGGTCGTCAGGGAGCGCCACCCGCCGTTACAGAGGCAGTATGAAGATGTGCGCGAGTTTGCGCTGAAGCGCGCCAAGGCGGCCAAACGGGCCGATGTTCAGCGTCTCTTCGTCGAGGAGATGGCCCCGCAATACGGCCTGGCCAAGAACTTTGAGCCTCTGTCGGATCCTTTCGCTCAGGATGATGCAGCGCTGATTTCGGCCGGAGATTATCGTTTCACGGTGGCCGATCTCGGGCGGGATTTGCCCACGCAGTATATGGAGCAGCTTTTCAACGGATATTTTCCGAAAGTCCACGAGTTCCTCGATCGGGTTGCGCTCAACCGTCTCTTGGTGCTCGAAGCCGAACGATTGGGTCTCTTTGATGATCCGGCGATGGTCGAGGTTGTTGAGGCCATTACCGAGGAAGTACGTTTCCAGGCGGCGTTGGGAATCCGGTTGCAGGACAAGGTGGCGGCGGTTCCCGAATCTGCGATGCGGGAGTATTTCCAGCAGAATCACAAACGCTATCAGACCCTACGCGGCACCGATCTCAGCCTGATTTTCTTGCCGCCCGGCGACAATTTATGGACGACGCTTGACCAAGGGCGTGAACTGGTTCGGAGAATTCGGACCGGGGAGTCCTTCGAAGAGCTGGCCCAGGAGTATTCGCACCATGTTTCGGCGCGGGATGGCGGTCTCCTTCGTGGCCTCAACGACTATCAGATCGCTGCCCAGGTGCAAAGTGGCGCCCGGTTCCGCCGTGCCTTCGACGCGTTGAAAGACGGTGAGGTGGCGGAGGCGATGGTGGCCGAATGTTACGACCCCGACACCCTCCGGTTCATTCCCACGGGCGTTCTGGTCTTCAGGCGGGACCACGTCACTGAGCCGGTGGCGCAGCCGTATGAGGTAGCTGAGCCCTTCGTGCGAGGCAATTACTTGCGCCGCAATCATCAGCACCTTGTTGACGAGATCCGGGCCGAAGTGATTGATCAAATCGACCTTGAGATCCACGACGAGAACCTCCCGGGAGTGTAGGTGGACCGGACGTTCTTGAGTGCTGTGGCCCTGACGGTCGGACTCTCGGCTTGCGGGGCCGGTCCTCCAAATGTTGTGTTGATTACGATTGATACGACCCGTGCCGACCACGTGGGATGCTTCGGCTACTCCGAGCCGACGACACCCAATATTGACCGACTCGCAGAGGAGGGCGTTATCTTTACAAACGCCTTCACTACCAATCCCGTCACCCTCCCGGCCCACACTTCGATCTTGAGCGGAACCTATCCGCTGTT
>DAOWGJ010000047.1 GCA_030637505.1 Holophagae bacterium | reverse complement strand
GTCTCGGGCCTGACACCTCAGTCGGTCACCGGCATCCATCATCCCGGGGGCGACGAGAAGGCGATCAGTTTCGAGAACGATCCGCTGACGACCATTGGCGTTTCACATTGGAAGGTCAACGACTGGGATCTCGGCACCACCGAGCCTGGGTCTTCGGGATCGTGCATCTTCGACCAATCGAACGGTCTGTGCGTCGGCACGCTGTCGGGCGGTTACGCAGCTTGCGGCAACGACAGGGAGGACTGGTACGGTCAGATGCACGAAAGTTGGACCGGCGGGGGCACCCCGTCGAGCCGGCTGTCCGACCACCTGGATCCCCTCGGCCTGGGCGTCACAACCCTCGAAGGACTGGACGGAGCTGTTATTTCGAGGCCAACCACCTGGTTGATCCCGGCCGCTGCATCGACGCCCGGCGTAGGCACTTCGAACTGGAAGACCCAGATCGGAGTTGCCAACCCGTCCTCGTCGGCCGTGACGGCCGAACTCCACTTTGTCGCCGAAGGATTGGAATGGCCCGGCGCCACCCTTCCGGGTTCTTACTCCATCCCCGCCGGAGGCGCCCTCTTTATCGACGACCCGTTGGCCGACCTCCACCCGACTGTAGGCTTGCTGTACGTCATCGTCGATTCGAATCAGGCCGTTGTCTCGACACGCACCTACAACCTCGGCGACGATGGGTCGACCTTCGGCCAGGGTATTCCCGGGATTCCCCTGGACTCGGCCCAAACGTCTTCCTCCGTCGTCATCCCCCTGATCCACTCCGTGCCGGACCGCTTCCGCACCAACCTCGGTATCGTGCAGACATCGAAAGGCAGCCTCCTGGTTCGGGTGACCGTCCACGATCCTTCGGGAGCGGTGGTGGCCGCCAAGGGCTATGGGCAGAACTCCGCATTTACTCAGATCAATAACCTCTTCGCCGACATGGGGATCGGCGGGCAGTCGGTCGAGGGTGGCTGGATCGAGGTCCAGCTGCTCGGCGGTTCGCCTGCATTCTGGACGACCTATGCCTCCGTCGTCGACGACCAAACCGGTGATCCGACCTATGTAGCGGCAGTGACCTCGACGGAAACCCAGTGGGTCATCCCGGCGGCTGCATCGACGCCCGGCGTCGGCACCTCGAACTGGAAGACCCAGATCGGGGTTGCCAACCCCTCCTCTTCGACCGTGACGGCCGATCTTTATTATGTCGCCAAGGGGTCGGCGTGGCCCGGCACCACCCTGCCCAGGACATACTCCATCCCCGCCTGGGGCGCTCTCTACATCGACGACCCCCTGGCCGACTTCAACCCAACCTCCGGCCTGATGTACGTCAGCGTGGATTCGAGCGCGGCCGTTGTCTCGACGCGCACCTACAACCTGGGCGACAACGGCGCGACCTTTGGGCAGGGCATTCCCGGGATTCCGCTGGACACGGGCCAAGCCTCACCCTCCGTCGTGATCCCCATGGTTCACTCCGCACCGAACCGCTTCCGCACCAACCTCGGCATCGTCCAGACATCGGCGGGCGATCTCCTGACCCGGGTGACGATCCGAGCACCCTCGGGGGCGGTCGTGGCCGCCAAGACATATGCGCAGACCACGGCGTTCAACCAGATCAACGATATTTTCTCCGATATGGGCGTCAGCGGGCTGTCGATAGAGGGTGGTTGGATCGAGGTTGAGTTAGTTGGTGGCTCTCCGTCGAACTGGACGGCCTACGCCTCCGTCGTCGATGATCAGACCGGCGATCCAACCTATGTTGCGGCGGTTGTGAGGTAGGGACCAACGCCAAGCCGAAGGCTTGCCGAGCCGACAGGCTCGGATCCGCGAAGCGGATAGCGTGGGCTAGGGACCCGTTCCGCCGGAGGCGGTATGGGCAAAGGACCCGTTCCGCCGGATTTCTTCGGGCAGGGTACACGACCACAAATTGTGGAAACTCTTGAGTACTTTGCCCACGCTGGTCGCTTCGCGACTACCACGGCTTCGCCGTGATCGCCCTTCGGGCGATGCTCGATGTCCCTACCGGCTCTCCACCCCGACGGCACGAAGCTGGTCGATCAGATCCGCAGCACCGTAGGGCTTCTGGATAAACCCCGAGATGGCGCCGTCATCGACGTGCCCAATGACTTCATCCTCGTCATAGCCCGAGGACAGGATCACCGGTACGTCCGACCGGATCTTGCGGATCTCGACCAGGGTTTCCAGCCCCCCCATTCCCGGCATCGAATAGTCGAGAATAACGCAAGCGACCACGGCTGCCTGCTCCCGAAAGACCTCAAGGCCCCGCAGACCGTCTTCGGCGGTCACGACGATGAATCCCGCCTGCTCGAGATAGGCTCCGGAAACATCGCGTACGGTCTCTTCGTCATCGATGACCAACACCAATCGTTTCTTCTGCTCAGGCATTGGGCCGGACGCGTCGTCTGCCACCGCTGCGGCCCGGGGCAGAACGACAGTAAAAGTGCTGCCTCGCCGACCTTCCGACCCTACGTCGATTCCACCCCCATGACCCCTGACGATCCCGAGTACTGCGGCTAACCCCAGACCACGACCGGTGAACTTGGTCGTATAGAACGGATCGAAGATCCGCCCCAAGGTCTCAGGCTCGATGCCGCACCCGGTGTCCGACACTTCGAGGAAGACCATTCGTCCGGGCCGAAGATCATTGGAGACGTACATCCGATCGAGATCGTCCTGGTCGAAGGTCCGTTCACCGGTGGTGACCCGGATCAAGCCTGACCTTTCACGGATCGCTTCGGATGCATTGGCCACAATGTTGAGAAGGACCTGGCGTATTTGGCCCACGTCAACGGATGCGAAAGACACATCCTGAGAGGATTCAACCTGCAAAACGACACTGGAGGAAACCGCCGCCCTCAACAGATGGGCGGAGTCTTCCACCAGTAAACCCAGGTCGACCCGTTCGACCTTGACCCGACCCTTGCCGGAGTAGGCCAGCATCTGATCGGCCAGATCGGCCGCCCTGCGCGCCGCGACGATGATGTCTTCCACCTGATCCCGCCCAGCGGCGTTGGGCGCCATGACCGACAACGCCAGATCAGCATTACCCAGGACCCCCATCAGTAAATTGTTGAAATCGTGAGCGACACCTCCGGCGAGAATCCCGAGACTCTCCAACTTCCGCGATTGGTGTTCCCGCTCTTCCCGCAACAGGGGGGCCGACGCCGACCGTAGATTGCTCTCCCGATTTCCCGGAACTTCTGAAACGTCCTTGGTTTCCTTTTCCTGCACGGTTTTAACCCCTTCACGGTTCAACCCGTTGTATCTCATTCAACTGAAACACGCCAAATCCAGCCTACCACGGGTGGGTGAACGGTCTCCAAGATTCAACTTCGGCGCCACTTGATTCTCGAGTCCAGTTGGGTAATAATTCGTAACACTGGAGGGCGTATGGACAGCAAGGCCCACATCATCACATTCAAAGCCGATGACACCCTGGTGGAATCGATGGAGGGCATCACCAACCGGTCGGAGTTCATCCGAGCGGCGATTCTGTCTGCGCTTGACGGCGCCTGCCCGCTGTGCCGTGGCACCGGGGTTCTCAACGAGGCGCAACGTCGCCATTGGAGAGAATTCAGCGAGACTCACGGCGTGGAACGCTGCGGAGAATGCGACGTCAATCACCTGGTTTGTCTTGCGGACTCAACGGAGATGCTGTGACTCGGCGCCTTGTCGGTATCGTCCTCGGAACCGTGGCCCTGGCCCTTGTCGGCGCAGCCTCTCATGGGATGGGCAGCGAGCCGCTCGAGGTCGTCGTCTCGATTTTGCCCCAGCAGGAAATTCTCCATCGGATCGGTGGGTCGGAGGTGTCCGTGACCGTGTTGATCCTGCCCGGAAGGTCTCCGGCCACATTCGAGCCCAGCCCGCGCCTGATGGCCTCCGTTCTGGGAAACGACCTGCTGCTGCCTCTGGGGCTTCCTTTCGAGCGAACCGTCATTGCCCGGATCCATGACCTTGAACCGGATCTGCCGATCTGCCATGGTTCGCCAACCGTCGTGATGGAGGCCGGTTCGTCGACGGCCGAAGCGACCCACCATGATCACCAGGACCGCCAGGGCCACGATCACTCTGAGGGTCCGGATCCACACTTCTGGCTGGATCCCCACTTGACGATCGAATATGCCCAACAGGTGAGCCGGTGCCTCTGCCGGGCCCGGCCTCAGGCCTGCGACACCTTTTACGCAAACCTCGCGACGTACACCGAGGCCCTGGAGACGGCCGATCGACGGATCGCCATTCAGTTGGCCCCATTCTCCGGACAGAGCCTCTTCGTCTTCCACCCTGCCTTCGGTCATTTCGCTCAGAGGTACGGCCTGCACCAGGTTGCGATTGAGTACGAGGGAAAGAACCCGACTGGGCGCCACTTGGCTGAGGTGATAAACAGCGCAAAGGCGCAAGGTGTCGGGGTGATTTTCGTGCAACCGCAGTTCGCAGGCACCGGTGCAAAGGCGGTTGCTGGAGCCATTGACGCCGATTTGATCGAACTGGACCCGCTGGCCCCCGATCTTCTGGCCAATCTCGAGCGGATCGCCGCACGAATCGCGCGGGCCTTCGAGGAACACGGAGACACGACACCATGACATCGGCCACACCCGTCATCGACGTCCAGAACGTATCTTTTGCCTTCGGCCATGTCGAGCCGGTCCTCCGGGACGTCAGTTTCACGGTAGACCGTGGAGATTTTGCCAGCATTATCGGTCCGAACGGCGGAGGCAAAACAACGCTTGTAAAGCTGATCCTCGGGCTCCTCAGCCCACAATCCGGGAACATCAGGGTCTTCGGCCAATCTCCCGAGCAGGCTCGGCCGAGAATCGGGGCCATGCCCCAGCATGCGGTCACTGACGCCCACTTTCCCATCCGTGTGATCGATGTCGTACTGATGGGATGTCTGAGGCCCGGCCGGAATTTCGGCCCGTTCTCCGCGGCCGACCGCGCCGCAGCGTCGGAGGCCATTGCCCGGGTTGGCATCGAAGGCCTGGAACACCATGCCTATTCGAAACTCTCAGGCGGTCAAAGGCAGCGTGTTCTGCTGGCACGGGCCATCGCACCCAAACCCGAACTGCTCCTCCTCGACGAACCCGAAGCCGGCCTGGACCGCAAAGTCGAACAGGATTTCTTTGACCTTCTGGAGCAGCTCAACCAAGAGAGCACCGTCGTCCTGGTATCCCACGATCTCGGGTTCGTTGCGTCCTTCGTTCGAACGGTCATCTGCGTCCACGGCACGGTCGATGTGCATCCGACCTCGCACCTGGATGGGTCGGTGATCAACACTCTGTATGGCGGAGATGTACACATCGTGCACCACGATCGGCATATCTGATGAATTTCTTCGAAGCGGTGCTGCACTTCGAGTTCCTCCAACACGCCCTTCTGGCCGGACTGCTGGGAGGCCTGGCCGCAGGAGTGGTCGGCACCTGGGTCGTCGTCCGCCGGACATCCTCGATCGCCGGAGCCGTCGCCCACTGTGTGCTGGCGGGCCTCGGCCTGGCCCGGTGGCTCCAGGAGGTTCACGGCGTCAGCTGGGCCGACCCGATGCTGGGCGCCACCTCTGCGGCACTGGTTGCGGCCGCCTTGATTGCACGGGCTTCTCACAACCAAAGCGAACGGGAAGACACAGTCATCGCCGCCATCTGGGCCGTCGGCATGGCGATCGGCCTCCTGTTCATCGCCTCGACACCGGGCTACACCGAAGACCTGATGAGTTATCTCTTCGGCAATATCCTGCTTGTCAGAGCCACTGACCTGTGGATGATGGGCCTACTGGACATCGCCGTCCTCGCCGTCGCCATATCACTCCACGGTGAGCTCCAGGCCCTCTGCTTCGATGAGGGGTTTGCCAGGATGCGCGGGCTTCCGGTCGGGCGCCTGTCACTGCTGCTCCATACCATCACCGCCTTGACGGTCGTTCTCCTGGTCAGCGTTGTCGGAATCGTCCTGGTCATTGCCTTGCTGACCCTCCCGGCAGCGGTCGCAGGTCGCTTTGCCAACACCCTGGGCCGAACGATGGTTCTGGCGGTCACCCTCAGCGTCACCTTCACCACGGTGGGCCTGGGCATGAGCTACACCTATGACCTCCCTGCCGGTGCAACCACTATCGTCTTGGCCGGCGTGGTGTATCTGGGAGTGCGCATTTTTTGGCGGGGCCACAGGCGATGAGACATAGGATTTGGCGAAACGCAGAGGCACAAAGACACAGCGCAGGCTGCGCCCTACAGCCTCCTATAATTCAATCACCCAACCGCGCGAAGCGCGATAAGCTGGGAGCGTGACCGGATTGGCCCTGTACGCCATCAATAGGCAAACCGTGAATTCAAGGGGCCAATACGGCGCGCGCTCCCAGCTCTGGAGGCTACCGTGGATCGTGTGACCAATTTTCTCTTTGAAGTAGGCATGCTCAAGCGCACACAACGCAGCGGGTGGAATTTTCTCCCGGGAGCAGAGGGCGAGAGCGTCGCCGATCATGTTTTTCGGATGACTGTGATCGCCTGGACCCTTTCCCGGCTGGACCCCGAGGTCAACGCGGACCGGGTGATCGAGCTGGCCCTTTTTCATGATCTGCCGGAAACCCGGACCGGCGACCTCAACTACGTCCATCAAAAGTACGTCCAGGTCGATGAGGCGACAGCAGCGAGACAGCAGACCGAGGGCCTACCCTTCGGCGCCGAACTTGAAGAGCTGATTTCCGAATATCGGGAAGGCCTTACGAGAGAATCCGTCGTAGCCCACGACGCCGATCAGTTGGAGATGCTGCTCTCGCTCAAGGAACGCCTCGATGGAGGCGCAGGCGCCGCCGAGGAGTGGGTCCCTTTCGTGCTGAAACGGCTGCAGACGGACACAGCCAAAGAAATGGCGGAGAAAATCCTTCAGTCCCACGCCCATAACTGGTGGTTTGACCAGGACTCCGACTGGTGGGTTCGGGGGGGGAAGAAGAGGTGAGAGCTATCAGTCTCGTAGGGTGGGCCTTGGCCCACCATTCTTGACGTTCCTCAATCGCATGCCGACGGCCATGGTGGGCCAAGGCCCACCCTACGGAACACGAGGTACGGGCACCCCTCTTCAACCCCTCCGACCCCCGGTTGACCCCGGACCCGAGATCGGTCATTCTCGGAGTGTCCCTGGAGGCAAATCATGTACCAAAGAGCCTGGGTATTCTTCGTGTTCGCAGCGATCGTCGTCGGGTGTGCGACCAAGCCCGCAGAGCTGCCGGTTCGCACCCAGTACAAGAAGGACGTGGATTTCAGCACCCTGAAGACATTCCGTCCGGCGGTAGCCGTCGCACCCGAAGCCTCCATGTACCCGAAGTATCAGGCGATGGCTCGGGAGGTCGTCGAAGAAGAACTGGTCGCACGGTCCTACTCCAGGCTGGAGGACGGGACCCCCGATTTCAGAGTTCGGGCCCACCTTCGCTTCAGGAACTACGAGAGCCGAAAACTCGGCGCCGACAAGACAACCGGCAGTCCCACCGCCGCCAAGGACGACATCCGGGATGTGACGTTGGTCGTCGAGATGTTGAGTCCCGTAAACGAGACGGTCATCTGGACGGGAACGGTGTCCGGATTCAAGCTCGACCCCGTCAAATCGCGCTCCAACATCAAGGCTGCCGCCTGGCGCCTCTTCGTCGAATTCCCTCCCCTGTGGTGAGGGAGCTATTAGCTTAGCCACCTGAAAAATTCAGAAAACGACACCGATGCGGCCAGGACAAGAAAAAAATGAACCGCAAAGACGCAAAGACCGCAAAGAGAACGCAAAGAAGATATTGAAATTAAAACCCTTAGCGCTCTTTGCGTCTTGGCGGTAAAAAATTAGACCATGGGTTCATCGGTGCCAGTCCGCCATCCTGGGTAGTTTTGCATGTGCCTAGGCCGATAGCTTCTGTAAACTACTCCGGTGAAACTAACACCAATGCTCCGCCAGTACCTCGGACTCAAGGAGCAGGCAGGCCAGGCCCTGCTGCTCTACCGGATGGGTGATTTCTATGAG